>CAXBKC010000146.1:0-8591 GCA_963975615.1 uncultured Oleiphilus sp. | reverse complement strand
AACCAAGCACCTTGATTCTAACCAAGAAACATTTCCGATAATATTTCCTCGACCTGTTAGTTTAGCGCAAAGATCAACGATATTTTGGCAGCTTCGAAAATTTCTTGTTAGCTGTAAACTAGTAAAATTATTATCTACAACGAACTGTTTTACCTTAGCAGGATCAACATCTCGAAAACTATAAATAGCTTGATGAAGATCACCAACAAAATGTAATTTTACTCCTTTGTCAGCTAGGGCTTTAAGAATAGTTAACTGCTCTACAGATAAGTCTTGGCATTCATCTATGATGAAAAGCGGGTAGCGCTTTACAAGTAGCTTAACAAAATGATCATATTTTGCGTCTGTTAGAGCTTCAAGGGCTAAACATTCGATATCTCTGTAAGTTGCAAAACCTCCCTTTAGCATTCTTTTCTTGGTATCTATAAAATCGTTAACCCCCCAGTCTTCGAGTGCAATGGAATTTAAAGTTCTATTTAATGCTGGATCCCCTATTTCAAAAATGACACTGTCATTTATTAGATCGAAAGAGTAATGATGAGCACTTACTTGTCCTCGCTTTGCATAGTTATATTTTGTTCTATAGCCTATGTGCGAGCTGGGTTCGATGATACGAATTGATGAATCACCGTCTTCGCCAATATACCCCGTGAGCTCTATTGAGATTGGGGAGACAATGTTTTTATAGATGAAACTATCAAACGTGCCTAAGAAGTGAGGGAACATACTTCGACCATGAGGAAGGTACTTTGATATTCTGATTTTAAGCTCGTCAGTGGCACTATTAGCAAAAGATAGGGTGACTAAACCACCAGGACTTCCTTTCCAATTTGAGATTTCTTTACTGACTTTGGCCGCAACAACTTCAGTTTTACCACTACCAGGACAGGCTTCTAAGAATGTATGCACGGCTATACTTGAGTTTACGTAATGAAGTTGCTCTTGGGTAAACTCAACGGTCATTACTCTTCCTCTGCAACTTCTAGCGATGAAGCCCACAAAATTGCATTTTTAATGTACTCAGGAACAGTAAAAATAAAGCCTTCACTCTGAATTTTATCGGTCATAACCTGAGCGAACATTCCTTTGCCTATATTGTCATCATCAATTCGCTTAAGAATTTTATGAGCAGCTTCGGCAACTTCCTTTGGTGACTTTTCAGTCCAATCAATTTTCGACATTGCGGTAAACTCTTTAATTACGGGGCTTTCATTTTCTTTAGGCGTAGGCCATAGGGAAGCAATTATTCCAGACATTAATGCAGCATTATTGCCTTCCATCGCTAAGTCGTACTCCAATGTCTTGTACTTGCTTACAAACAATCGAGCATCAGTTGATTTACTAATTGAATCAACAAGCTTAAGAGCATGATTAGTCCCATTTTTCATGTTGCCTTCGTAAGGAATAAAATCGTCACTGACTTCTTTTGTTTCTCCTGCATTTTCGGGATCAGGAATTTCTTTCTTTATTTTTTTGGGAGGATCTAAATCGGTCAATCCTGCACACCTTACTGGAATATTCTGACCAACATCTTTTTCTTTGGGATCATCAGTAGTTTTGATGTTGCAATAAAGTTGCATAAAGTGCTTAAAGTAGATTCCATTAAGGTTAATTGTTGATATACCAAGGTCTTCGAGGCTTTTGTATCCGTCCTTCTGATCTTTTAAAACTATTTTGGCCAAAGTAGGAATTATCATTTGCTCCGCAATCCCTTCAACCAAAATTACACCACTCGCAAATAACAAGTTAGATTTTGTCACATCTAGCCAGCGGTTGATGAATTGACTACTAGTGGAATGAAGCCCGCATGTTCGTAATGGTGTTGCCACTGGGGCTTGTGACTTAGACAAGTGAATGATTGACTCAAGTTCGACAGAAGAAGCTAAAACAGTTGAGTGCGTAGTGACAATTACCTGAACATTTTTGTTTTCTTCTGCTACTGATTTTAAGTGATTTAAAAGCCTAATTTGTAGTTGTGGATGTAAATGTGCTTCAGGCTCTTCAATTAATAGTAATTTAAAAAGGGGTTGCTCATCATCTTCATCATCAAGTGTTAGCTCTGCAAGGATTGAAGCGATATAGAGTAGATTGTTATAACCTAAACTATTTTGACTAAGACCGCGAAATAACTCCTGACTATCAGCAGATAAATCAGGAAAAAATAATAACGTTAGGCTTTCAGCAATTTTAGTAAAATCACTTTCTGCAAACTGAATACTTGTTTTTTGTCCAAAATGATAACCAATTGCTTTAGTCAAGTTTGCAGTGATGAGTTCATTTGCTTTTTTGATACTTAAATTATCGTCAGTAGCTAAAGATGTGTTGAAGTCTTTCAGTTTTTCCTCAAGAGGGTGTAGCGTGTCGTCTTCTCTACATTGCTTTAATTGTTTACGGTTTAGCGCTTTAAGTAACTTAGATAACCTAGATTGACGGCCATTCGAAAGCTTTGACTCTGCATCCCTTAATGGTGGTAAATAAATGCATTGAATAAGATCAATCAATTCAGGGTCAAACTGTGAGCTCTTCGAATTCCCTCCCCAAATGATTTTTTTGAATCGACCTCGTATTTCCTTATTTTCAGCTTGTAAGGTCAATAATGCTGTATTGGAAGCTCCAACCCACGGAAGAAAGGCCACTTTATCCTCTACATCAAGTCCATCAAACTCAGCACATATTGAAAAAGATAAAGCGGCTTTTCCCTCAGTGATGAACGGGCTGAAAAAGTCATCGCTGGATATGCTATATCTCCCAGACTCAGAATCTTGAAATAATTGACGAATAGAACTGATGATAGCCGTTTTACCAGCCCCATTTTCACCCACTATCACGTTTAGTCCATCCGTGAACTCAATCTCGAAGCTACTATGAAAGCATCTAAAGCCTTGTGCTTTTAGTTTGCGTAAATACATACACACCTCAGTCCATTATATTATTATATTGGGCAAACTATGATGGTTGCCTAATTAGTGATTATTCCTTCACTGCTATTATTACAAAATACAATGAACTACATAAGACCCTATATCATAAACTCTATTATTACTTTTTATCACGCCTGTTTTTTTAGTTAGCAACATTGCTCTAGTTTTCAAGAATCAAAGAGTTAAAATTTTCTGTTTGGCTCTAGCCGACCATGACTGGTTTATCTCTTCTTTACTCAAATTTTTCTTATCGGGATGGTCTAGAAAACAGTCTGAAACAGTAAGTTCTTTGATGTTTTTGCGATCCCACTGCATCGCTTTTTGTTTTCTTTCAGTATTACTCGACATTAAATCGTTTAAGATTTGTTTATAGGTTGATGCTTCTGAACGATAAAAAAGAGTTGATAACGTTTCTTTTGTTTGTAATTCAATTTCAATTGCGTAAATCGTAAAGCCTTCACTTAATTGTATTTCCGCATAACAAAATTGCCGAGGCTTCCCAGCAATTAAATGTGCTGAGCGGCAATTTACTTTTGGTACATTTCCTTTCTCAACAAAAAGCTTCCAACCACTTTCTTCCGCCAATGTTTCTAGCATGATTTCAAATAATTGTAGTTTTGCTGAAGGTTTAATTGGCTCAGGCTTATCAAGTTTATCAATATCAGCTCTGGGACGTTTTCCTGTGTTTTTTCCTTGTTTTATACCAACACTATCATCCTCTTGGTTTTCAACTAATTCAGGCTCAGTGCCCTTAGGAAGAATTCTTACATTTCGAGGACTTCTGCGTAGGTCAAGATACGTATCAAAATGAAAGCCCGCTTTATTTATATTAATGGTGTAGCGCTTTCCTTTAGATCTAGGAGAGGATGAGGTGTCTATTTCTTTAGGATTAGTAGCAGGCTCAGAATATTTTCTCTTCTTTTTATTTTGATCTTCATTCTTATCATCTTCAAGATTGATATAATCTTCGGGATGCTCAAATTCAATTTCATGTAGCTCAGGTGTGGGAACACCAGCAATTGATCTGATTTCATTCACATATCGATGATTCCCTTCACCTTTACTCTGTAAACCAGTATACCCACTCCAAGTGATTGAACTGTTTTCAATATTAGGTGGCGTAAAATTGAACGTCCACCGCCTAGAATTTTGAGTTTGTTTACTCTCACTATTGATTAAGCCGAAAATCGAACCAAAACTTTTCTTAGCTGAATCATCAAACATTAACCAAGCAAAAAATTTACGATACTCTAGGCTATTTATAAAATTTAACGGTACATGGCTACCAAAAATTATTTTTCCTATCCAATCATTCACTTCTGCTTTAGCTAATTGATACGTGTTACCCTCAAGAGCTAGTGTTCTAACAATTTCTGCAGATTGAAAAAGTAACATTCTTGCAAACTCGCTCAAAGGCAACCACATAGTGTATTCTTCAAGTTGTATTTTATATATCAATTGATGTTCAATTTGGCCTTCAAACTCTTTCAACAGATGCTTTTTCTGTAAACTTTGTGGCATTTCTGCATAAGTAACAAGCTCCCAAGTATTCTGGTTTGGCAAAACAAAGGCACTTGTAAAGCCTGTTTTATAATTAACCGTATCAGTTATTGGGTATGTTTTACCGACGGTTAAGGCTGGTAATAAATCAATAGGTAATGATTTCCTAAAATACCTACCACTAGGTTCTTTGAAATAACATACAACTTGCCAATCTCCACCAGGATTTTGAAACCAATCACCTATAAGCATCAATTTTGAACCATTAGGTATTTGAGTAATACTAACCATTATGCTGCCACCACCGCTTTATGAATTAATTTGAAAATATAATGTTCAATATCTTCTGTGATGTACTCTTTACGAATTGATGCTAAACGTAGTAAGCGCCATTGTTGTATTGGTAGATTTGATGCCTCTAATGCCTGATGGGCGATACGTAATCGAAACTTTCTGTAATCTACTTTATTTTCTTGATTGAGATCCAACCATTTCGCTGTTCTTGGTAAATCGGTTAAATGTTTTTCAACTGAATTTGGGGTAGGTAGCTTTTTAATTAAGTACGTTTTGCTGATTCTGGGACGTTTTTTTAGGGTAGCTATTTCAGTTATATATTCTTGAAGTAATGCGATATTTTCTTCATCCCACGCTTTATAGTCTCTTTGGTATCGATTCAAATTAATACGTTTAGCGTCAGGTGAGTTTTTCTTTAACCAGTCTCTATCGTGCCTATATAACCATGCATATAGGCTTCCACCATTATCTGTATTCCTTAAACATTTAATCCCTAACTCGATATTTGTATTACATAAATCAAGCCAGGCACATCTTTGTTCGCTTATATTTTTATTCGTTTTTTGTAGAGCTACAAACTTTCTATCTTTCTTATTATTACTTTTGGTTGGGAATGCATTAACCATTGTAAAAATTTCTTCTAACGATTTATCAAATAGAAAAGAACTCCAAACCATTATGTGTCGAATGGGGTGAAATGATTTTCGGTGCTTACGAAAAATGTCTACTAACCAGCTATTGTGATAACTTTTAGGTAAATATTTTCTAAAATAGGTATTTTCCCAGTCTTTAATCAAGTGATCATAAATAGCTTTATGATCGACGTAGTTACCATTCATCATATTTAAATCTACTGCTATTTTTTTATAAAACATAGTCCATTGATAACTAGAACAAGGCTTTATCGTTTTTAAATTTAAGAGAGTATAAAAGCGATCAATTAATATTTCTTCTTTACTAAGCAAAACAGGTGATATTAGCGTACTTTTATCAATATTTTCTGCTGCGTGAAAGTGATGTTTTTGAATCGAATAAAAAGGTATTTGCGAATCAATCAATTCGCATTGATGCGTTAAACAAACGTTAATACATGGTAATTGATGTTTTCTCAGCCAATACGTTTCACCAAGCTTTGTTTCTTGTTCTAATGAACAAATAGGGCAATAACGAAAATATTGATTTATTTTAATACTAGAAGCTGCAATGCCTGCTCGAGTATGAATGTTGCCACCAAAATTTGACTTCATTGATGAAACTATAAGTTGAGCTTGTTGACCCGATAGGAACGGAATATATAAATTTGCCAATGTATGCTTATCAATCAAACTAGAAGCTGCAATGGACCACACAACTGCCACCCTTGCACTAAATGCATTAAGATGACTTGGTAAATCAGGTATTGCAACAGCAGTTTTTTTCCCAAATACATCATGAATCACAGCTTTCTGATTAGCTGCTTGGCCAGTATGAATGCTATATCGTGCAATCATGCTATATAGCCACTCATCTTCATACGCTTTAGGAAAATATGCTAGCAATGTTAACCTACCAAAAACTGCTTTATAGGGTAAATATGACCATTTTCTTTTAAAGCTTCATACATTGATTCTGATTTTGATGAATATACTTTACGAAGATCAGACTGTGATAATTGCCCCCAATCCATCTCTTTAACTTTATTTAATGTACTCTTACTTTTTTTCTTTGGACCTTTTTTAGTATTGACTGTACTTGTTGTTGCAAATGAAGATGTTGCTTGATGAATGATGTCGATAAGTGAAACTTCGGGATTCGATGCTATACAATCTTGTACAAGTGGACGTACTATATCCTCAGCTACCCCCATTGAAAGAAGTGTTGAAATGGCATTATTCACTACGTCATTTTGTAACGAATCGCCTGTCTCTATTCTTTTTGGTGTTTTCAAAGGCATTGCTTTTAAATGATCAAAGCCATTGAGCAATCCACTTTCAATCTTTGGTATGACAATATCTTTACAGTTCTTTAAGGCTGTCTTATCATTTGTTCTAAGAGCATCTAACATGGGCTTTACAATAGAAAACTCTTCTTCAAATACATCATTAAATAAACCGGTAGTCAGGCATTCTTCATTTGGTGACTCTGCTAGTAAAATAGCTCGAGCTTGAGCAAGACAAAAAAGTTTAACTGCTATGTCTGGTATACCTTGTGATAATTCATAAAGTAGATGAGTAAAAATTTCATCAAGTTCAGTGTGCGATTCCAGCCATTGATACTGGAACAATTCCAATAAAAAATCATCCCAGCTTTCATCAAATGCCATTTTATCCCAAACAATACTACCTTCACCTGATGCTCTGCGAGCTTGTCTAAATTCATTTGAAAATAAATGGAGCGCTGTTGGTGTACCGATTAATACAATTGAAACTTCAACGACATTAACTAATGTCACCAAAAAATTTATCATTTTTTTCTCGCCACCACTTTTAGCGAGGTTCATGTGCTGGAACTCATCGACAACAATTAAACCAATAGCATGAATTAAACAAAGGTCAGCTACGTCCGCAATCATTTTTCCTATAGTGGGTCGACCTGCAGTATATTTATCTCTGTAACGGGTATTTAACCTTTTATCTAATGCAATAAAAAAACTTTCGCAAAACTCTGATAAGGAGCCTTCATAAGGACAATCAATTTTTATCCATGGCACTTGCAATAATTGATATTTAGGATGGTAAATCACCTTATCGTAACTGTTTAAAATCTTATTAGTTGCTGTAGATTTCCCTGCACCTGAAATAGCCATCGATGATGCATTGGAGTTACTTTCGCTATGGACATATGAGGTTAAGTCTTGATTTTGAATTATCGACCTCATTTGATTTAACTTACGCTTGAATGTAGCTGTTTTTGGATTCCGCCCAAGATAACTTTTACGTATAAGTTGGGAGAATTTTTGTTCAAGTACTAAATGCGTGGTTTGAGGGACAAAAAAGTCTCGAGTTAAACGACTAATAGCATGTACCCTAACATGCCCTTTTAAGTTAATTTCTTTATCGTCAAATTTAGGCCTCTTATTCAACATTTCAACAACATCATTAACACTGTTTATTGGCGGCAATGCTGCGATAAGCGGGTTATCCGCATATTCGGGTAAACCAGGATCAATATACTCTGCTGTTTTGAAATAACTTTGATCAGCACTATTCGTCATCGCTATCACTCTTTAATAGGCTTTTAAGGCTGGTAGGTAATTTATAGCTTTTGGCTACTTTTTTCTCGTTTTGTAATGAAGTTACATTATCTAATTGTATATTTTCATTCTGATTACCATACTTATTTGCTCGCTCATTCTGTCTTTCTATACGTTTATTTTCTCTTATACCAGTCACTTTTTCTGATTTTGTTGATGGCTTATTAGTAGGCTGAAAAGCTTTAGAACGAGAAGCTATCGCTTCTAAATCATTAACTAAATTAACAGAACCAGCTCTTGATTTTAAACTGGAAGTAGCAGCTACATCGGCATTAATATCATTACGTTGCCAAACTTCCCACATGGTCAAGTCTTGATATGCTCGACTACGAGGAGCTAAAGCAGCTGTAATAAAAGTAGAGTAATTATCATTGAGCCTAAGATAAATAACATTAGCCGAGTATAAATCATAAGCGATAGTTACTTTTTTGGGGCCATTGTAGTTACCTTCAAACCAACCCCAGTCGATGGCTTCTTTACAAGTGTAATAGCAATTAAAAAGCTTTAAGCCTTTTTCTGTTACTGTAGCTTCGGTATGTGGTAATAGGTTTACTTTTACAATATCAGAATTAGGCCTTCTTAAACGGCCAGTACGAAATTGAATTCCCCATTCCCATAAATCCAGAGGGTTATAAGATAAGTCA
>CAXBKC010000145.1:0-8600 GCA_963975615.1 uncultured Oleiphilus sp. | reverse complement strand
CGGAGTGAGCTTGCCATTTCCACGAAAGGCTTAACCATCATCTGCTTGAAATTCTTTAATCCAACGGCCCAATACATTTGCATTGATGCCTAAGCTTTTAGAGGCTTCTGCCTGAGTTTAAATTGTTCAAGAACCAGACTGACGACATCTAGTTTAAATTCTTTGGTGTATTTTTTACGTTCTTTCAAAATAATAATCTCCAGTTAAGGTTATTATCTCTAAACTTATGGGTTGGTCAGATCCATTAAACCACAGAAAGTACACATCAATTCCAGTCCTAAAATATTTTTTATTAGTCGCGAAATGCTTATTTCCTTACTAATATTTATTTTTAATATCATCTTATTATCGCGTTATTGGGATAAAAAAGAAAATAGAGACATAATCTGTCGCTTCAGTGAGTATGCTAATTGTGTAACTAATAAAGTTAGTGAAGTTATTTTGTTTGCTGATTACGAATATTTTCATACCCTATTGAAATAAAGGAATAAATAGTGGCTGTAAGTTTAGACTGAAAATTGGTTGTAGCAATTCATCTCGCGCTTTATTTAACTTTGAAAAAGAGAATGCCGTATTTGAAAAGGGTGACCCGGATGCATACCGAGAGTATCAAAAAAGTATACTTGATGAGGCGGCTGGAATAGGCGCTGCATTTTCTTTAGTTAAAAACTTCTCGCATTTTATGAAGACGGCGAACACTGTGTTGAAGGACTGACCTGATTCAGCAAGTGGTCTTTGTGCTTTGATTGAGTGGAACATAGAAGTAGATGAAGCCATGTTTCTCGCTGGATTGAATAAGGTTCCTTTGTTAGCTGAAATTGAGCCTGATTTCTTTTTTAAAGACCAAACAGGGCATTTTATTGCGTATGGATAGGGACATTAAATAAAAAATGAAATATATGCTAGATAGTATTAATGTTGATACGTTAACCGTCGATCAAATTCGTAATGAGATCATACGTTTTAAAAATAACGTGTTCTCCCAAGTTAGTATTAAGAGTTCCCTACATGGCCTTAGTATAATAACGAACCGGAAATGTAGTTTATGATCCTTCCTTTTGACACCACTTTATTCACACTTGAAGATGAAAAAGAAAGCTCAGTAAATTATCTAGGTGTTGGTGAATATGTGCAGTTCTGGACAGATAGATTGTTTCCTCAATTTACTGTGCTAACAAACAACCCAAGGGAGCACGGTATACTTTGTGCAATATTAAATTTTATTCATGATCAAAAATTAAAAAATGATCCGAATGTATTTCGAGATTTCGAAGCATTTTGGGGGCTTCTATTAAGTGCTCAAGATGAATTATCATCACCATTGAATGTCACAAAATATAAGAAAGCTCTAGAAAATACATCAAAATTAAGCCTCAAAGATATCAAAAATAAGCATGGTATCTATAAGCGGTTGGGTTACGGCTTATTTGGTTTTTATATTAACCCATCTATTAAATGGGGATTGGTGAATAAGGATCGAAAAACGCTTTCATTAGCTGGTAATCAGCTAGCCAATTATTACTTAAAAAAATTAAATCTTGAGTCCTACCTTCTAAAGTGGAAGGAGGGTGAGCAGGTGGATTTTTCTAAGTTATCAAATCTAGCAGAAGATTTACGGATAGATTTACCAGTAGCCTCTCTTAATGCAGAGGAAGCATCTGCATGGAAGCTTGTTTTATCTAGCTATCTTAATGAACCAAAAGGCGTGCTTAAAATGCAAATTGATGACGCGTTATGGAAAACGGATATTCGTGAGTTGGATTTAGGAGCGTGTGTTTCTAACGCTGATATTTATCAATCGTTTTTTTTCAAGTTAGCCACACACTACCGCGAGATGAGAAAAGAAGAATTGAGTTTGATTGTTCAGGGTCTTCAGTCTTTAGAGCAAGCATTATCGATCTGTGAGTTTATTTTTGATTTTGAGTATTTATCTAGAAGTCAGTATAAGAATCCAGATATAAAATTTGAGCTAGAAAGCGAATTTAAAGAGACTCTGGTTAACGTGCTGAGAAGTGCAGTAGATAATTACCAGCGTCTTTCACCAAATTCTATCAGGTTATTCCCCCCATTAACTAAAAACATTGATACATATGATCAGGTTGTCATAGCTCTAATTGATCAGCATTGTGCAGTTCAAGGTCGAAAAAATAAAGTGGTTTATATGGATCAGAGCTCGATACTCTCAGTGGGTGAAATCAATCAGGATAAGTTAAAAAACATATTAATTACTGATCATAAAAACCGTCTAGCTCAGATAACGTATGAATATAGAAAAGATTTTCATTTTTTACGCTTCCTAAAATATTACGAGTATATGTGTTGATATGAGCTTTTTATCAGTAAAAGAAATTTTTGAAAGAGAAGAGCTGAAAACACTCATTATTCTGACATATGAGTTAGATGAAGCAGCTCTCTTTGATGTGTGTTTGGTTAATAATCAAAATTCAAAGTCCATTCATGCGGTAAAGCCGGTGGTCTTCTATGATGTGCGAAAAACGAAAGAGTTTTTTAATGCACCGCCTTCAGTAGAACTTATTCCTTATTATAAATCGGGTGGTAAGCATCACTCTAAGGCATATCTGTTTTCAACTGATAGCGAAGTTCACTTGATCCTTGGTTCGCTTAATTTAACTAAATCAGGCTTATTGCGAAATAGGGAAGTTTTTAAGCATTTTATGTGTTCAAAAACTGACGTTGACTCTGCGTCTTTGATAAAAGATTTCATCACGTTTTTAGAGGGGAACTATCTACAGCGGGAGTCAGATAATCTAAAAGATTCACTGGTTCATATTAAGAGTTTAATCGGCAGTTTCGAAGCAAATGAAAAGATTCATTATCATCTTATCCATTCTGGTTATGGTGAAGATGGCTTGCGACAACTAAGTAATGTATGGGAAAGCCAATTTCCTGATGAGACCCCTGATAATACATTTATAGTTTCACCATTTTTCGATGCGGCTGAGAATAACATTGTCAGGGAGCTGGATGAGTTTGACCTGAAACCAGCCTTATTGCATCTAGTGACTGCGAGAGGGCTGTCTGAAAAGTTACCCATTTCGAAGCCGTATTATTTAGAGGCGAAAAAGCATGTAGACCTCAAGGTCTATGAATCTGATAATTTAATCCTACCAGGTACCGAGGAATCTCTCGAAATAAAACGTTTTGAACAACAAGGTCGATCAATTAAAGCGGACAGAGAATTTTATAGAGAGCTTCATGCGAAGATCTGGATAATGTCAAAAGGGAGTCGTAGCCTGGTTTACTTTGGTAGTGGTAACTTTACGATTAACGGATGGCTAGGACGAAACTGTGAGCTGGGCATATGCAGTTGGGTTGAATGCTCCATTGAAACACTACTGCCATCATTAAGATCAGAGTATCGGTTTAGTGACAAGGAGGTTTCTACTGATTTATTTTGTGACAAATTAGTTATAGATGATGCGGGGGATGAGATAGAACGGTTTAAGCACTTCCCAGCCTTTATTAAGTCTGTGGAGCTGGTTGGATGTGAGAATGAATCAGTGCAGTTCCGTTTTGACTTAGAGCCTGGTGAAGAGAAAAAATTTACCGAATATTCAATTAAATGGGGTGATAGTGTATTGCGTATCACAGATCTTAAGTCACAATTATTTGATCTAAAAACATGTCTAAATTTACTCTTAAAGCGTTCATTGTCATTTAAGCATACAAGTTCAAGCGATGAATATTTCTATCCCTACCTATTTGATAAAGAAGTGATGGCAAAAGCTAAGCTTGTCGATTTCAATAGTTCGAGTGACTATATTGAATCGTTTATCGGCGGTGTTATCGACGATCATGAAACAGATATCTTTCATGAAAAATACGGACAACCTGAAATAAAGGAACTCGTTAGCAGTTCTATAAATAGAGATGACAACCTAACAATAAAGTTACAGCGCTTTATAAGCTTGTTACCTGCTTTAGATCGGCGTCTAGATGATTTGCTTGCCGAAGTTAGGGGAAGTAAGGCTTTGAAAGAGATACATATCAAGCGTTATTTAAAGGAACCCATTGATGACATCGTATCGTTTATTGAGAGTGAGTTTAGATCTGAGTCTAGTCAGGCAGCATTGATATTCAGACTGACTGAGTTGCTTAGCTCAGTTGAAACATCACTTCAAAATATTTTAAATTCATATAATAAAAATCCTACTTCGATGATCTTCAAGGAATACAAGCAACATGTCGACCGTTAAGAAATCAATTGATGCAGTTCTGAATTATGGCGACAGGTTAAATAAAGATTCTTTTGATGATACGTACATTCAAAAAGAAGATTTAGAGCGGCAGTACAAGACCATCCAAGAAGTTTGCCAGCGTATGAATAATGGATTTTCAACCGTAATGCTTGCAGATGATGTTGGCATGGGGAAAACTTATGTGGGGCTGGGCGTACTCGCTAACTATCTTTTTAATGCAGAGGAAGGTAGCAGCAAAAACGTCAATTCAAAGAAGTTTTTGATTGTTACGCCGCCCAATAAAATACTACAGAACAAATGGGTTCAGGAGATACAGAGCTTTTATGAAAATGCAGGGGTAAAGGAAAATGCCCGAGAGAAGCTAACTATGAGACCCGTGATTGTTGATAGTGTTCATGCTTTATTAAAGTTATCGATGGATGCAGAGAGCCATGTTAATTATAAGCAAATTAGAGAGCACTCAGATATCCAACTGCTATTTACTTACGTCCTTTATCAGTGGGCTAAAGATAGGAAGATAAAAGGCAGTAGAGGTCAAGGATTGCCTAAAAGCTACACTAATTTTGGTCCATTTTATAATTTAAATGGTAGAAAAAGTTATTACTTCTTTGCTGACGCTTATGATGTTATCTGTGAATATTCGTTGAAAAATTATTTAGATGATAAATATGAGAAAAACTCCAGTCATATCCATAGCTTAATCGATACGCTTACTGATAACGAAAATTGGTGGCTTCTTAATAGAGAAATAAAAGATTATTTAGCTGTTCAGGACGATTTTGAACCGAATATATTTATTATTGGTATGAATAAACTTGGCTTGATATCGCAGTCAACCAGTGAATTCCGCAAACATTTAAGTACGTTGATTATGAACCATGCATTATCTGGATGTGAGAAAGCTAGGCGGAATGAACTAATCGAAAGTCTCTATGATAGTAATACTAATATTATTCTAATGCCTAGCGATCTTGAAAATAAGCGTTGGTGTGATAATTATATAAGCCAAGTTACAAGCATATTTAACTATTTGGGAATGAATGATTTCATTAATCAGTCTGTTTACTTTAAAGAAAATAAAAGGGCGTTTAGAAAAGGAACGATTGAGCCTACTGGATTTTTAAAGCAGGTTGTTGAGAACTTCATTGACTATCGTTTGAAGAATGCCAATTTTGATATGTGCATTGTTGATGAGGTGCATAATTGGAAGAGTGGAACATCAAATAACGCTTCCGTTTTTCAGTCTAGATTCTCAGGTTTATTTGACAAAAAACTGGTTATGTCAGCTACACCTATTCAATTAGGTATTAGGGAGCTTGAGAGTGTGTTCTCTGTGGTTCTTAGTGATGAAGAGACTCATGTGAAAACTACTATCAAAAAGTTGTTTGGTGGTGGTTTGATGACTCAGTTAGAGTCAGCTAGCGCAGGTTTCAAAAAACGGTGGGATAACTTAATTGAGACAGATTATTCTGAATTAAGCGTGTTTGATAACAACAAAACCGGATTATCTGTTGAGTTGAACAGCTTATTAAATAGCACTAATTCTCAAACACTTAGATCGTTCATTGACTCTATAGCGTCATATAAAGAAGCTGTTGATTTCGTTCAAGTAGAACTGAGAAAAATAATTATACGCCATGTCAAAAATCCTGAGTTGAGATCTGTGCAGCCAGGCAACCACTTTAACAAAGATGAGCACTTAAACTCAGTTGTAAAAGTTAAAAATAAACTGTATGTAACGGAAGGAATGTCTTCAAGTAACGAGGAGATGACACTGTTTGAATGTATCTCAATGCGTCTTGGACAGATCTTAAGGAAATATGAAACATCTTCAGGTCAAAACTCTCCATCTGCGAGGTTATTAAACGGATTGAATTCTTCTTTTGAAGCATATAAAGAAAGTAATACTTCGAGTAAACAGGTAGAGACCTTACTAGCTCGTCTCACGCAGCAAGAGCGAGAGTATTATGACATGCATACAAGGCTTGTTGAATCACTTGAAATTGAACACCCTAAAGTGAAAGAAACAGTTAAATGTGCATTTGATAACTGGATGAAAGGTGAAAAGACATTAATATTTTGCACCAGGGTTCCAACAGTTGAAGCTATAGAGCAACAAGTGAATACTAAAATAATTAATTATTTAGAGGCCTTAGATACCCAAAGCCATAAAATAGAAAGTTTCGCCAAGGATTATAGTTTAGTGGACTTGCGAATATTTAGACTGTATTTAAATATTGAAAATCCTGATTTCGATATGACACTTGTTCATAATTTCTTAAATAGTAGCTTTAAAATGGTTAACTCATTACTTAGTGAATTTGATATTACAGTATCGTCAATTACCCGAAGGAAGCTATTTAAAATATTCGACTTTTTATCTTTTCAAAAGTTCTCAGGTAAGATTAATACCACCGATAGCCTTAAAGTTTATTTTTCTAAGTGTTTTGACTTACAAGATGAAAATTATTCCAAGGAGGGTTTAAAACAATATATTAGTCCTAGTAGCTTAAGTAGTAAGCATGTTCAGAATAGTGCAAAAGATGAAGACGATCATGATGAGGTTAATGACTTGCCGATCGATGAAAAAGATTTTAATGAGGAAGATGCGTTAATTAGCGAAAAGGTTTATCTAAATGCTGTAAGGGAATATTGCACTGTAGATAGTATTTGGGTTAATGATAATGAATCGAGTATTGGACTGTCTAAATCTATATGGATTTTAATACTTAATGAGTTCGAACGTATAGAAAACACAAATCCAAATCAGATATTAGGGATCATACAAGAAATATTTTCTGGCTTATTAAAGGTTACAGTAAAAAGAGAAGATTTAATAATTCGCTATTTATCATCGAAAAGTGAATGTACTGAAAATGAAAAGATAATTTCAGGTTTGCATAAAGACAAGTTTAGCAATGAAACACAGGTTGATAAAGTCAGTAATTTCCTAACAGATTTGGTACGCTCACAAGGCACAATTAATCCTTTATCTAAAAGCTCTACGAAGAGACAGGGAATGTGGAGAGGGACTTTTTTGAAAATTGGTAACTATAAGGATGCTGACAGACAGTCTACTCCTTATGTTAAAACCTTAATGGGCAAAGACGCCCCAGATACTCGATTGAAACGATGCGATGCATTCAATAGTCCATTGCCACCTGATGTTTTGGTCTGTACGAGTGTCGGTTCAGAGGGTATTGACCTTCATCGCTACTGTCGCCATATCATTCACCATGATGTGCCATGGAATCCAGCCAGTCTTGAGCAAAAAACGGGACGTATAGATAGGGTGAACTCTTTAGCTGAGAGACTGAATTCAGACAAAGGCGGATCTATTGAGCACTTTATTAATGTAGGGATTCCATTTCTTGGGAATAACTATGACCAGTATCAATATGATGTTTTGGTCGAAAGAGCGCAGAAGTTTGAAGTTCTATTTGGAGATCCAGAGATCCTTCAGAATATGAAAGGATTTATGGATGAGGGCCAAGCAAGTTATCCAGATAACTCTAGTGAATTGGAGTCAGCTGTCTCATCTGATGAGGCGCATTCTAAGCCATTACCAGATTCAATTATTGATTACTTATCCATAGATTTGAGCTGTGTTAATAATAACTAAACATTCAACATGAAAAATACGTTAGCAGCTAATTATTTAAACTTCGTTAAATATCTATGAAGATGAAATAGTTGGTGTGTATATGCCTGAAAAATTGACATGTGTGTAAGCAGTAAGTATATGTCCTTGTTGTGAATTAATACTTTCATGTACCTAAAACTAATAATTTACTAAAATAAAAAAGTAGAGGCTCTGGGGTTTTTACTCGGTACTTGCGATTTTCTGACACTCTATAAAGGAACGCTTTGTGATCGTTGCCAGCGGCCAGTGGCATTTAATGCAACAGAAAAGGATCGTTTTCAACAAAAAATAATTGGTATTTCAGCATTACTAGAAAGGCCGGTAATGCTCAACTTCACTAGTTATCGAAACTTAGGAACTGGCTAAATTATCCTGAAAAAAATCAGCCGCCTTACGTCTCGTTTGCGGACTTCAAAGGCACAAGCGTAAAAAAGTCTGATCAGATTTCTTTCGAAGGTCTACTTTTGGGCATGCTCGTGCCAATGTCAGTCATTAAGGGTTCGCCAGTTAAGGTGCAAGAATTCCTCCGAAAGCGGACATAAGACCACTCTCTGATTGTTCTCATTACTAGCTTCTTTGGAATTAAGACATTTTACCTAAAGCGATACCTTTCCGGTGCGCTAAATACCGAACGCTAAAAGCGCAAAGCGCTCCCTTTACCAAAGACAATTTAACGATTGAAAGAGAGCCAGGCTGTGTGAAAACTCGCATTTGAACTCAAACTGGATTTAAATCAC
>CAXBKC010000144.1:0-8674 GCA_963975615.1 uncultured Oleiphilus sp. | reverse complement strand
TCGGCCCCTCTAGCATCCTTGCCCACTTTTAACCCCATAGCTTTAGCGAACTGGTTATAGGTTAGCGGATGCCCTTGAGGAAAGCTCTTAGGTGTAGTGCACTGATCATGCACCATAAAAGAATCTGGATTGTCATAAGCAAATTTAGCGGCTGCCCTAGCCGGTGCTGAAATATCGACTAACCTTTTGAATGCCTGCTGAACAACATCTTCAAGCAGTTTCGGTATCCATTTTCGAACAGGATCACCGCCTTTTGCTGGATGCCACATCAGATACCATCTGCCTTTATCACTTTTTTGCAATGAGTTAACTGTAAGACCATTCAGCTCAACAATTCTGCTTGGCTGGCACATCAACATCACGCATAGACTACTGAAGTATTTTTGTCGAGGTGTATTGGCCTTATAAAAAGTATCTGCAACTTGCATCATCTGGAAATCAGAAGGGCATTTATCTTGATCTAATTCACGACTTTTTTTATCAAGTTTTATGCTTGAATCGGATGTTCGGGGGAATGGGTTTTTCCAGTCTTGTATATCTAACTTGAACCGCTTTTTCTTGATGAACTCCACCACATTTTCAAGCGACAGAGCGATGTTACGCTTACCGCCAGCGCTCAATTTACTGTTTTTAATCAGCGCCTCAACACGATTAATCACAGTGTTGTTTAGGCTCATGATATCAATAGAGGATTTATTATTTTGAGCAGCATTTTCTTCTAGCGCTTTATTAAGCCAGACCAAGGATGATGCCCAAGTTGTTGAATCTTTATGATTGAGTGATTGTTGATAACGAACATATGCTTTCGCAAAATCAGAGAAAGGATGTTTAAATGGCGTGTATTTAGAGTGACTATGACTATCCCCAAATACAATAGTTAGCTTTTTACCTCTTGCCGTCACCCATGACCATTTATCACAACCCCAACCTTTTTTTCCTGCGAACTCATAGTCGTTAAATAGTGTCAATTCGTTCTTAGCAAACAAGATAAATTCATCATAGTTTTTCTGGAGTTCAAGTTCATGTTTGGGCATAAAGACCAGTACATCAGACATTTATAACACCTTCTTTTTCTAGTTCTTCCTTCCTTTCTTGGCATTGTCGAATAACGACTTTAATGGCGTCGATACTCCGATTATGACCTTGTAGGACAAATTCACTTGCCCCCATATTTCGCTTACGATCACGTTCTGAAATGACACTATCAAGAACCACTTTATGCGGCGCATTTAACCAAGGTTGAAACTTGTTGCAGGTGTAGCAGTGGATCGTGCCGTCAGCACAAAATCCAAATTTACCGCAATTTCCAACAACCTTACCATCCCCGGAATTAATTCTGCTTCGAGGATCATTGGCTCGGATGGCGTCTTTCTCACTGTCAATTAATGTTCCTGAAAAAGCCTGAGATAAAGGAACTAGACTAGGCGCCAACGCTGCATCAATTCGGTCCGCCATCTCCTCTTTAAATTCTGTATATACAGTTACATGCTGAATATCTTCATGGCCTAATTCTTCAGCGATTGCATGAGCACTTGCACCAATCGTTGCCATATTGGTCGCATGTGTATATCTAAATCGCCGTGCATTTACGTGCAAGTCTCCAAATTCACCATTAAATTTAATACGTGATGTTTTGAGTGGGCATAATTTCGCAACATCACTTACTAAACAATAAGCTTTAGATTTATTTAGACAAAGTAAATCGGGCGTTTTCATTTGTACCTGTAAGAACTTTTGGAACGTTGACTGCTTCAATACTTCGTCTTTATTGATAAAAATTGGTATTGTCTTTTTTTGTGACTCAGACAATTGGATTTTGAATTCACGCTCAATAAACACGACCGTATTATCTGCTTGCGCTTTTAAAACCAGAAATAGATCTTCACTGATGTCATTTTGATTCTGAAAGGACCCTCTAAAGTCTGCTTTAAGTTTCTTCGCATGGGGAATTTTTAGATTAAAATACGTCAAACCATCTTTTTCCTGGCTTTCCAAATCTTGATAATATAGATAACGCAACTGAATTGGTCTTGCTCCAGTATGCTGAAGCGCCATAATAAAAGCATAAACCGTCAACGATATTAGTTTTGAAGTGTAAGCATCTACATACCAGTTAATGAATGCGATTTGTTCTTCAAACGAATATGCACCGCTGAAGGGACATCCCAACGCGACTGCCTTTCCCTTTACTGCGCCAGACAGCTTGATTGAGTTAAGCAAATCAACGGCCTTTTTATCAACCCCTTTAATCTCTTTTTCATACCAGTCCAGTATGAATGAGCGCACTTGTCCAAGCATCCATTCTTTGCTTTTATCGAGGGTCGCTTTAAAGTTTATTATATGTTCTTCTCTTATTTTATCCGTAACGCCCATGGCATATATATACCTGATATTTAGATATATCGAAGTCACATAACCAGGTGAAAATTCAGAGACATAGTCTGCTAATGCAAGTCGAAAGTTTTCTTCAAATTTCGGGGATAAATTTAGAGGTGAAAGCAGCTTTAAATTTAAAGAGTAATCTGCATTCAGTTTCCAAACGTCCTCATAAACATCAAACTCATAGTTATTTTTACTTGTGCGACAGTCTGACTTTTGTTTTAAATTTGTCGCACTTATACTCGTTTCACTAGCTGCCATTTTTTAACTCCCTGCTTTGTGTTTTAGCTTTTCATGCATTTTTTGACGAATCTTACTTGCCTGTTTTCTTGTGGTTCGTTTCAAATAAGTTCGCCCTGAATCTAGGGATGAATGCCCATTCAGCTCAGCCCGAATTTCCAGCTCTCGCTGTTCCGTAATGGTATTCTCATTTGCATATTGTTTCGCTTCTTCATGCAACCCAGCCAACTTCAACCGCTTAACTTCTTGTTTTACAATCTTTCTTTCTTCGTCAATTCGACTGGAAAGTTGATCATTAAAAAAGTGACGATAGGAATGCGGTGTAATACCCCAGAATCGTTCAGGATTAACCTTTTTAATACGGTTAAAAAGGTCGTTTACGGTTTGCTGAATTATAGGCTGCCCAGTTTCGTAACTTCCCACTTTTTGTTTATGCGATACAAAAATAAATGGGTGTGTTTTCGCAACTTTCGTTTGAGTGCGATGAGACTTGATATAAGAGTTCAGCAAGTCCCTTAGCTCCTTTGATATCGGAAGACTTCTCTCAAGTGTTTTTGCCGTTGGCTCTTTGAGTCGGGGATCTTCTTTACTACCATGTCTTCTGATAACTGACAGTGTAGGATTATCTGTGTCAGCACCAATATCACCTATGCGAAGTGCTAATAACTCACTGCAACGCATTCCAGTTTCATATAACGTTTGAACAATCAGATAATTTCGAAACTTTATGACTGGGTTTTTAAACGGATTATACTTTGAGTTTAGTTTTGCTACTTCAACAAAATCTTCAAATGAATCATCGGTGATGCCTGTCTTATCTAAAGATACTTTATTCAATTTACCTTTTGGCAGGCCACTCTTAAATTTCTCTTTCATTTCGTCAAGAGCATCAAAAAGCTGCGCAGCTGATGGTTGGTTTTTTACCCGCTCCATACCGATAAAGTGCAGAAACTCGGCAATATGAGCAATACGGGTAATATACTGTGTTTTTCTAATGGTCGGTTTATCTTCTGATTTCGACTGATAGAATTGCCCCATATTAACAACATTACTTGAGGGTTTTTCTTTAAAGGCTTTGACTTGATAAACACAGTGTTCTCTCAAATCGCTAAGATCATCATGACTTGGAACTTTGCCATTATATATTTCTTCAATAAGATTTCTGCCCTTGATTGTCTCCCAAAGCTTCAAATGCTTAATGCTTTTTAGATACTGCTCTATTGTCGTTGCAGTATTACTCATACGAAGCTTCTGGGTGACAAAGTGGGCAACCCAAAAGTCTGGAACACCGTCATCGCCCAATAAAAAAACATAGCGCTCCCCACTTCTAAACTTCTTCACTGCAATTCGCATGCGACACCAACTAATCAACATTTTATATTTGTTGTAAAGTAATATAAACAATCTTACATAAAAATCAACACTATTTTTCTCAAATAAATGAAAAAAGCCGCTAAAAGCGGCCTTTAAAAAGATTTTTATACATTTCTAATTTTGTCTTAGGTCAAAACGGTATATCATCATCGAAATCATCCGTTACAGGCGCCATATTAGTTTGCGGCTGTGGCGCTGATTGCTGAGGTGCATATTGCTGACCTCTAGGTTGTGACTGAGGCTGAGCCGGCGCTTGCATATTATTTTGAGGAGCAGAGTTATAATTTTGCTGGCGTGGCTGCTGCGGTGCTTGCTCATAAGCTGGCGCATTATTCTGCTGATAACCCGCATTATTCTGTGATTGATCGTAAGAACCAGGCTTGCTGTCTAGCATTTGTAACTCATTCGCAACAATTTCAGTTGTATAGCGGTCTTGGCCACTCTGATCTTGCCATTTACGCGTCTGCAACCTACCTTCGATATATACTTTAGAGCCTTTTTTCAAATAATCTTTGGCAATTTCTGCGAGTCGATTAAACATAACAACTCGATGCCATTCTGTTTTTGGTACCATTTGGCCCGTATTTTTATCTTTATAACTTTCATCGGTTGCAATATTTAGATTAGTTAAGGCTGAGCCCTGCTGGGTCATCCTTGTATCTGGGTCTGCCCCTAGATTACCTATTAAAATTACTTTATTGATGCCTCTTGCCATTACCTCACCCTCTTTGTCTTTTGCCGTACATAAAATGCCAGAGAAAGCTAAGCCTTCAGCTAATTATTATATACCACTACCTTTTTAAAAAATGTTATCAATCTGAATTGTCTCATGACTAACGATAGCATGCCATTACATCATCCAATTGTTGTTGATCAAGCTCTGATTTATGCACTTTTAAATACGCTACTTTATCTTCAACTATTAGCACAACTTCTTCTATACCGGTAACACAGTTTAAGGCTTTACTTATATCTATCTTATTGGCCTCTATCATTTTTGAAAAATATAGAGTCATGCCCGTTTCATTCGTCGGGTTTTTCATCAGTCTAGCAATAAGAAGCCATATCAAACACACGCTCCCAACCAGTAAATAAACACCCTCTTCTTGATAACGACTCAACAACCAGCCACCAGATACACCACCAACAAAAGCTCCTAGAAATTGAGACGTAGAATAAACTCCCATTGCGGTGCCTTTGTTCGCCGCAGGCGCCAGTTTACTAACAAGGGAGGGAAGGCTTGCCTCTAGTAGATTAAATGCCATGAAGTAAAAAAACAAACTACACCAAAAGTAGGCAAAGGTTGTTTGTGTTAAAACAAAACTAAAAGCCGACAGCATTAAAAGACTAATCGCGAATAAAAAAGTCTTTTTCATTTGCTGCTTCTTTTCACCATAAATAATAAAAGGCACCATAGCAAAGAACGACAGCACCATTACCGTCAAATATACCAACCACTGATCCTGCCCCGGCACTTCTAACCTTTGCTGCAATGTTATGGGGACAGCAATAAATAAAGCAGTAAGACAAAGATGCAGAGCGAAGATACCAATATCGAGCTTGACTAATTCAGGGTGCTTAAGCACATCGAATATCTGATCTTTGAAGATTCGAGTATTCCTATCTTTCGTGATAGTTAGCGGAGTAGGCACAAGAAAATATAGACAAAAAACACCTAATATTGCCAAGAGCGCAGTAAGCCAAAATATCCCTTGCAAACCGAAGCTTGCCGCAACCAATGGCCCAATAATAAGAGCTGCAGTAAAGGAAGCACCTATCGACACGCCAATCATGGCCATGGCTTTAGTTCTACTTTCGAAACTTGTCAGATCACTTAGTAGCGCCATCAATACACTGGCAATTGCGCCAGCACCTTGAAGGAACCGCCCTAAAATCACACCATAAATATCATCTGAACTGGCAGCCAAGACACTACCTAAGAAAAAGATAATTAGACCAATAAAGATAAGCTTTTTCCGCCCATACCTATCTGACAAAGACCCGAAGGGTATTTGGAAGAGGGCCTGACTCAAGCCATACGCACCTATAGCTAAACCTATAAGTATTTCATTTGCATGTTCAAGCTGCTGACCATAAATGACAAAAACAGGGAGCACCATGAATAACCCCAACATCCGGCTAGCATAAAGCAAGCCTAATGAGAAAATGGCACGTCGTTCACTCGCAATCATGTTTAATACCTGTCATCTCAAATCTACATTTACACTTGGTACTTTTAAGGTGCAGTATTCTATCACCATGAGACTCTTCAAGGAATGCACGCTTAAACCTATTCAGGCATTCCTCTTCTGTCAGATCTAGGTATAATTACCTGTTTTATTCTCCAACTGGGAAATTAATGGATACCATAATTGTTCGTGGCGCCAAAACACACAATCTCAAGAATATTGATTTAGATATTCCTAGAGACAAACTTATTGTTATTACAGGCTTATCTGGTTCGGGAAAATCGTCTCTAGCCTTTGACACGCTTTATGCAGAAGGCCAAAGGCGCTACGTTGAATCTCTTTCTACATATGCCAGACAATTTCTTTCCATGATGGATAAACCAGAAGTTGACCACATCGAGGGCCTTTCTCCAGCGATATCCATTGAGCAAAAATCAACCTCGCACAACCCAAGATCAACAGTCGGCACCATCACTGAAATATATGATTACTTACGCTTATTATTTGCTCGTGCTGGTGAACCTCGATGCCCTGAGCACAACACACCGTTGGATGCACAAATCATCAGCCAAATGGTAGACAAAGTCTTAGAAATTGAAGAAGGCTCAAGACTTATGATGCTTGCCCCTATTGTTCAAAATAGAAAAGGCGAACATCTTCACGTTTTTCAAAACCTTATCAGCCAAGGGTTTATTCGTGCCCGCATTGATGGAATTATTACTGATTTAGACGACACACCTAAACTGGAAAAGACAAAAAAGCATACAATAGAAGTTGTAGTTGACCGCTTTAAAGTAAGGCCTGATATCAAACAGAGGATTGCCGAGTCATTTGAAACCTGCCTAACCTTAACTGATGGCATAGCCGTTATCGCTGAAATGGATGAAGAATCACCCAACAAAGAGCTGATCTTTTCATCTAAGTTTGCATGCAATATCTGTGGCTATGCAATTAATGAACTAGAACCCAGAATGTTTTCTTTTAATAATCCAGCTGGGGCTTGCCCATGCTGTGATGGTCTAGGCGTTAAACAATTCTTCGATCCAAGTAGGATAATTCACGACCCGACTCTTACTTTAGCAGAAGGTGCTATTCGCGGCTGGGATAGGCGTAGCATCTATTATTTCCAACTTTTAACTAGCTTGGCGCAGCACTATAAAATCGATATTGACGCTCCATTTGAAACACTGCCTGATGATTTCAAGCAGGCCACACTATATGGCACAGGCTCTGCGGAAATTTCCTTTAACTATATTAATAGCCGTGGCGATACCGTCAAACGACTTCACCCATTTGAAGGTGTTATCCCAAACATTGAAAGACGCTACCATGAGACTGACTCCAACATGGTAAGGGATGAGCTAGCTAAGTACCTTAACAACCAACACTGCCCAGACTGTAGCGGTACACGCCTCAAGGAAGCTTCCCGTCACGTTTATATTGATGATCAAACCTTACCTGAGCTTGCAAAACTGCCGATAGGAGAAGCGTTGGAGTATTTTAAAAACTTACACCTACCTGGTAAGCGTGGACAGATTGCAGAAAAAGTACTTAAAGAAATTAGGCAGAGATTAGAATTTTTAGTAAATGTCGGCCTTGATTATCTTAGCTTAGAACGAAGCGCTGATACATTATCAGGTGGTGAAGCCCAGCGAATCAGACTTGCTAGTCAAATTGGCGCAGGCTTAGTCGGAGTAATGTACATCCTTGACGAACCTTCTATTGGCTTGCATCAAAGAGATAATGATAGATTATTAACTACATTGACTCACCTAAGAGACATTGGAAATACTGTTATTGTTGTTGAGCATGATGAAGATGCGATAAGGCAAGCTGATCATGTTATCGACATCGGTCCTGGCGCAGGCGTTCATGGCGGAGAAGTAATTGCTCAAGGCACACCTTCAGAAATTATGGCCAACCCTGACTCATTAACAGGACAATATTTATCTGGAAAGAAAGTAATTGAATATAACAAGGTCAAGCACAATAATGATTTAAATAAACAACTTACCTTACATGGCGCGACTGGCAATAACTTAAACAATGTAACCTTAAATATCCCAGTCGGATTGTTTACTTGCATCACAGGGGTTTCGGGCTCAGGAAAATCAACTCTTATAAATTCAACACTCTACCCCTTAGCAGCAACTGAACTGAATAACGCCACCACACTTAACGCTTCACCGTATGAAAAAATTACAGGCCTTGACCACTTTGATAAGGTTATTGACATCAATCAAAGTCCAATCGGCAGGACACCTCGCTCCAACCCAGCCACCTATACTGGCCTATTCACACCTATTCGCGACCTATTTGCTGGCACACAAGAATCAAGAGCACGTGGTTACAAAGCTGGTAGATTTAGCTTCAATGTAAAAGGTGGCAGATGTGAAGCATGCCAAGGCGATGGGGTAACAAAAGTTGAGATGCACTTTCTTCCGGATGTGTATGTCCCATGCGATGTCTGCAAAAGTAAACGCTATAATCGC
>CAXBKC010000143.1:0-8711 GCA_963975615.1 uncultured Oleiphilus sp. | reverse complement strand
CCAGCATGCCCTGGACTAGCGCTTATTAGCTCAGAGCATAATAATAGCATTGTCGCCAGAATCACTTGGTAGGGCTTTTTCATACAAGGGCACCGATGAAATAAAATTTAAGTTTAGCTTCACTATTTTAGTGATAATAGCGCCTGCACATAAGCTTTTTGGAGTGATTAGAAGGCTATCAATTTTTGATAATTGCTGCAACTTAATAGCCTTTGAAGTTAATAGAGTGCGCTCGCGTACCTAATCGTTATCGCATCCATATAATGGTGCGCAGCACACCCTGTATACTAAATCGGAACGCACTAGTTGTGCACGAAATGAGAAATATTACCTTTAAACATGCTTAAGTATGCTATTCGAGACGGAGAGTAATCAAAACTGGCTTGGCAAGAAGCGGTGAGGTTTATATATCCGAGACCTTTGCAGAGCTAGCTCTTACGCAAAGGTCTCTATTAGCTTATTCCGCGTTGATCAAGGGAATTAAGGTGCTGTATTAGACGATCTAAACTTAAAACATGAACCGTAGCCCAGCGACAAACTGTGTATCGCTACGATCTTGTCCGGCAGCTTGACGATAGTTGGCGGTATCGTCATAGACCTCGGACCATTCCAAACCCAAGTAAGGTGCGAACTGGCGGCTGCATTCATAACGCAAGCGTAAGCCGAGAGAGAAGCTTGATAAACCGCTACCCAGGCCGTTCTCGGGGTCATCTTTGCCATAGAGTGTAAGTTCTGAGCGTGGTTGCAATACCAGTTTTTGAGTCAGTAATAGTTCGTATTCCGCTTCAATGGCCAAGGCAGTACGTCCGCTGCCACCAACGTATGCTGTAACATCCAGTTCAAACCAATATGGAGCCAAACCTTGAATGCCGAGAGCAAGCCACTGACGGTCACGACCTTCATCGTACTGATCCAAACGTAGGCCTAGTTGGGTATCATAATAGGCGGTGAGTGCACGAGCCCAAAGCAAATCAGTTTGACTTTCTTCCAGTCGCTCATCGTCGAAGTCGCCTTCAGTTTTGACCACAAAACGATCATAGGTGGTGCCATACCAAGCTTGTATATCGAATACTCCGCTGTCACTGTCTTCATGGTATTCGAGACGATCACCAAGCACGGCCCAGAAGTCATGCTCATCTGCCAGTATTAGCTGTCGTGGGCCAGATTGAGCATAGGGACCTTCTGTCAGAGTGTAGCCATCGGAATAAGCGTGAGGGTCTCGAGCATTGTCTGGTGCGCTACCACCTTGCATTTGCCCCATATCGTGAGACATAGAGCCTTGGTCCATTTGTGCCAATAAAATCGGCGAATGAAAGGCTGAGGCTGCGATGAGTGTACTTATAAGTTGTTGCAGGTGTTTGGTTTTCATTGTATTGATCCTCATGACACCACCACTTCACGGAACATGCCCGCGTCTATATGAAATAGCAAATGACAATGCCAAGCCCAGCGACCGAGGTCGTGAGGCGTGGTCAGGAAGCTGATGCGTTGAGCTGGCTGGACAGGAATGGTATGACGTCGAACAAGTAGCTCACCTTGGTCATTTTCCAAATCGCTCCACATTCCGTGCAGGTGCATAGGGTGGGTCATCATGGTGTCATTTTGCAGGATGATTCTGATACGTTCATTGTGACCCAAAGACACAGGGGTACTTTTTCCAAACTCTAATCCGTCAAATGACCAGCTGTAGCGCTCCATATTGCCGGTCAAATGAAACTCGAGTTCCTTTACGGGTGGGCGGTGGTCATTCAACACGCCATCCATAGATTTCAAATCTGCCAAGGTCAGTACTCTGCGACCATTGTTGCGCAACCCAATACCTGGGTCATCAAGGCTTGTGCGAGGCATATCGACCCGCATATCAACGGATGCGCCATATTCAGAGCGTGCATGGTTGACGGTTTTTGAGGGTTTGTCCAAGGGATTGTACGCGCCGCTCGCCATACTATGCTTGCTGTGATCCATGGCCATAGCACCGTGCTGACTGTGGTCCATTCCTGAGCTGTTCATGTCCTTCATATCGCTATGTCCCATGGCGGCATGATCCATTTCCCCTTGGCCCATCTTACCCATGTTACCCATCATATCAGTCATGGTTAACCACTCTACGGGGTCGAGCGCGGGCAAGGGCGCTGTTAAACCTTGTCGTATTGACAGTGTACCTCGCGCATACCCGCTACGATCCATGCTCTGAGCAAAAATGGTATAGGCATCCTCTGTGGGTTCGACCAACACATCATAAGTCTCACCGGGTCCAAAACGAAATTCATCAACAGAAATGGGTTCTACATCCTGACCATCGGCCTGCACAACGGTTAACTTTAAGCCAGGAATGCGTACATCATAAAAGCTATTGCTGGCAGCATTAATAAAGCGTAGACGAACGCATTCACCACGCTTGAATATACCGTTCCAGTTGCCTGCTGGTGTTGTACCGTTCATCAGAAAGGTCAGCGTAGCTGCAGATAGATCAGCCAAATCAGTGGGGTTCATGCGCATCTGGTTCCACATCTGGCGTTTTTCCAGAGCGGCTTGGAAACCCATATTTGATACATCGTTGGTAAAATCAAAAAACGTGGGCTGATTAAAATTGTAGACATCGCTTTGCATTTTCAGTTTGCTGAAGGTATGCATTGGGTCATCGTCTGTCCAGTCTGAAAGTTGCACTACAAGATCTCGGTCGGCTTTGATGCGCTCACCATTACGAGGCTCAATGATTAACGCACCATACATCCCCGTCATTTCCTGAAAAGCGGAATGGCTGTGATACCAGTAAGTACCACTTTGTCGTAGCGTAAATTTATAGGTAAACGTTTCTCCAGGCGGGATTCCTTTGAAGCTTATACCTGGCACACCATCCATTTGGAAGGGTAAGATGATGCCGTGCCAGTGGATGGAGCTAGAGATTGACAAGCGATTGGTGACACGAATTGTCACCTCGTCGCCTTCGCGCAGCCGCAAAGTGGGTGAGGGTATCGAGCCGTTAATTGTCGTAGCCATGCGCGTCACACCAGTAAAATTGACCGGTGTCTCAGCAATCACTAGATCAATTTCACGACCACTGAGTACGGGTGCCGAACCAAGATCGGTGTTGCTAGTAATAGCCGCTTGTAACCAAACTGGGGCAGAGGCTAAGACACCACCTGCTGCAAGACCCTGTACGAAGCGACGACGACTGAGGTTTAAAGTTTGAGTATGTTGGTGCAACCTATGGGGCATGGGTATGTTCTCCCTGAAAGTCGTGATTGAGTTTTGTTATCTGTATAACTTAAGCAGGGCGAAGTTGAACTTTTAATGACTATTGTTGTTCAAAAAAGACCGAGTAACACAAATTGTACATAGAAATAACGGTTTAAGTTAGTTATGTGCTTAAAGAACAAATGATCAGTAGTATCAGTACTTTTGAGACACTTAAAGGTACCAAACCTTAAGCTATAGCCATTGGCCCTGACTAGAATTGACGTTTTAAGTTACACTAAAGCATACTCTACAAATGTCAATCTAAAAAGAGTTGCAGGCTTAGTTTTCTTAATAAATTCAACCGATTTGATTCAGGTAACGTTATCAATAAATACATCTTATCTAGGTGGAATATTAAGTAAGAAACTGATACCCATTTTACATTGTGGGTATACATTCGTTTCAAGTCAGACTTTGGCAAAGCAGGAGCCGGGTGAGTTTGAATTATCTGCATATGATCGAATTTTACGTCAGTTCACCGGTATGCCAGTATTAAATGAAACACCTTGCAGAATAGTGAAACTATCTGATCTGTAAACTGCTCATCAATTGCAAAAGCAATATGACGCATTTTCTTCAACAAGCTTAGGCGAAACCAACTTGGCTAGCACACTAAAGCTTTATTCCGCTTCAGTAATAAAGCCTAAGGCTTCAATTCCTGAGTTTTGGACTGCGCTCATGATCACGATGACTTCTTCATACCTTAAGTCTTTGTCTGCTCGGAGCTGAAACCCAGGTTGAGGGTGTTTGACAGCTGCATCGCTTAGACGTGTGTTTAGTTCAGTTAAATTAATTTGTTCTTTATTCCAGTAAAGTTGTGCTTCTGCTGTCAGGCTCAAACTGATGGTATCGGCTTGAATATCATTGGGTGAAGCATCCCTTTCGGCCAAGTTTACATTAACCGAATGTGTGATGACCGGAACCGTCAACATAAAAATGATCAGCAGTACTAACATAACATCCACCAGTGGCGTCATGTTAATTTCACTCATGATGTCATCATCATTATCGAAACTATTTCCAAAAGCCATGTTACTTCACCTCATTTAATTGGCTTATCTTTGCTTGCTTATGTTCTGTTTGAGCACCAGAAAAATGTACACCTGTTAGCAAGTAAGCATGTAATTGATGAGCAAAGCGTTTGAGTTTTCCAAGTACGCTCTTATTGGCTCGTACCAGTGCGTTATAAGCGAGAACCGCTGGAATAGCGACAGCAAGCCCAAAAGCTGTCATGACTAGGGCTTCGCCTACAGGGCCTGCAATTTGATCAATGCTAGCTTGCCCAGATGCGCCAATATTTACCAAAGCATGATAGATGCCCCAAACTGTGCCGAATAAACCAATAAAAGGCGCAGTGGAGCCGACTGAAGCGAGAAGGGTTAAACCTCGTTGAAGCCGTTCTGCACTTTCATCGATAGCGCCGCTTAGGCTATCTGTTACCCAATCGGTTAGAGGAAGTTTGCCATGTAAGTCTTGCTGGTGTGTCTGATGATGTATTAATGCAGAATAACCTTGTTCACTGAGGTAGCGAAAAGGATTAGCGGGCGTGTTACTACCCAATAGCTGCTGTGCTTGTTGAAAGTTTTGGGTATGCCAAAAAAATTTCACCGCCTCAACCTGTTTACGCATGGTAAATAAATGCCAAGCGCGCATAGCGATAATTGTCCAAGAGGCGAGCGACATAATGAATAACAGCAGAGCGACAGAGAGTATCACGCTGTCGCCCTGTTGCCAGATGGCACTCAAACCATAAGGATTATCATTTAATGAAAGTGTTGTTGGTGGATTCATGTTTATTACCTTTTTGTGGTGTTCAATTTAAATTCAATGGGCATTAAATAGTTTTGTGCGATAGCTATGCCATTGACTGTTGCCGGTTCATAGCGCCATTTAGTTGCAGCAGAAAGTGCAGCCTTATCGAGTCTTGAATAGCCACTGGATTCGTGAATGCTAATTTCTTCAATTCGTCCTTGAGCTGAAATTAACAAACTAAGCAAGACAGTGCCTTCTTCTTTTAAACGTTTTGACAGTTTGGGATAAACCGGTGGGTGGTTCTGAGTCGAACGGGCATCTACTTGTATGGCAGTAACTACCGTATGTTCTGCTGCCTTTGTGTCGTCATCTGTATTGATTGTATTGTCTGGAATATGTTTGAGTTCCTGTGGTTCTTTTTCAGTATTAGTGTTGATTGTCTCAACTGGATCAGATGTTTTCTTTTGCTCGGTTTTTATTACAGTTTCTGGTACAGGCTTTGGGGCTGGAAGCGTTGAAGGGGATAGGGCTTGAGAAATTGGCTTAGCTTTCAGTTCAATTTCTGGTTTTGGTTGTCGCTCGGGTTTAAAGAGAGCTTGTTTTTTAATGGTTTTTTGGGGTGGCTTGTTGGCATTCACTTGTGGTGTTGATGATGCAACTAAGCTTGCCAACAATACCTTAGGTTCTTGGGTTTTTGCTTGAGGTTTTTCAGGATTTAGTAATAGCCTAATGGCTAATATATGTAGCATCAAAACCACTAGAAAAGGCAGCAAAGTACGGGTGTGTAGTCGATAAAAATTTGGGTAAAGCATGGTGCTCCAGTCGACGAACTTAGATTTCTATCAAAATATTCAAACATGAAAAAGAATAATTAAGAAACGCATGTAGGAAAAAGACCTGCATGCGTTTACTTATTCAACGGGTCTTTAGCCCGTAGAGTTTGGCTTTATAAATTCATGGTCATGCCGACAGTTAATGTCATGGGTTTATTAGGACGTGCGCCATCAGGCGTGCGGGAAACAATTTTTTGGGTATCAAACAGGTTTTCAAATTTGATGAAGGTTTCTGTCGTATCATTTAATGCGTAGCGACTAATTAGATCTACGACAAAAAGGTCTTGTGTTTTTTCCAGAGTATTGCCACTTCGATTGCAGCCATTTTTCACACACATCTCGTCGATATATTTCGCGACGATGTAATTATTCCAAATACCCTGCTCAAGACCTACACGCAAGCTAGCGACATTTTCAGGAACATCCTTTAATCTATCGCCATCTTGAACGCCTGATACCGCGTTATCAGCTGTATTTTCGGCTTGTGTATAAGTATAACTTAAAGCGACAGGTAACTTGAATGCGTCAAAACTGAATGTTGTGCCTGCTTGCATTTCAAGTCCCTGTATCAAAGCTTCACCGGTTTTGAATGATCCGGAAGTTTCCCCATTACTACAGTCATTACCGGCAGAACAATTTTCTAATTTACCGGAAAATTCACTGTAGAAACCGATCAACTCTGCAAAGAAAGTGTCTTGATTGAAGCGTGCGCCTAACTCCCAGTTAGTGGATGTTTCCGGCTCCAAGTTGCTGTCACTGCCTGCACTTAGAGGAGAAAAACCTCTGTGAACTCCTGCCAAGGCTTGCCATTCTTGGTTGATTTCATAGGTGAAAGAAATACCCGGCAACCACTCACTGTCACTATTGCTTTTCTCACTTGCGATAGCCGCTCTGTTCGTGTCAGTGTAACGGACTTCATCAGATTCAACATCTTCGTAGCGCAACGATAACACTGTATTTAATTGCTCGGTGACCTGCCAGTCGTCTTGAATCCATAAAGATTGTGCATCCGCCGAACCGATTCGGTTATCACCGCTGCCTGGCTGGGTAATGTTAACAAAGACCAAGGAACCGCTTACCTGATTATAGTTCTCGACAATTTGGAAACGATCTACTTCATCTTCATGCACTCGGCCGCCAAGTTGTAAGGCATGTTGACCCAAGGCCCAATCGAGGTTGAGTTCCAAACCTTGTGAGTAATATTCACGATTATTGTGCTTGTATTTTAAGCCGTTGACATCCTCTGTGCCATCTAGAATACCTTGGGCAATTGCATTACCGGCATTGGCATCGGTGATGTAGCTTCCACCGCCAGAAAGTTTGAACCAGTCACGAGCAAACTCGTTTCTGTAAACAGTTGTGCTTAACGTCATGTCATCGTTAAGAGCAATTTTGTGGAAAGCGCTAAAGCTGCTGTGATCATTGTTCATTTGATCAATGCTTGATAAACCGTAGCGCCTGTCAGGGTTTGCCTTAAAGTCCGCGTCGGTCAAACCTAAGTAAGTTTCGTTAGAGGTTTCCATTGAACGCTGGGCTTTGAATAATATCGACTGTTTAGGGCCTTCAGCAGCTTCCCAACCTAACTTCATCACATAATCTGAAATATCAAAACCGCTATCACGATTACTGCGATCTATTTCTTTAAAGCCTTCACTATCTCGTTGAACAGTTTCTAACAACCAAGACCATTCGCCAACTTTGTTCCCGTAATTTACATGTAAGTCCCGAGAGCTATTATTTCCGGTGCTCACGGTGAGCGAGCCTTTTGCTGAATCAGGCATTGGTGTAGATACTAAGTTAACAATGCCGCCTGTGGTTTGAGGTCCAAAACGTAGAAGAGGTGCGCCTTTGAGAACTTCAATACTGTCCATTCTCAGAATTGTGGGGAAATAGTAGGCAGAGGGTGCAGAATAGGGTGCTGGAGCCATCATCACGCCATCTTCAAGCAAGGTAATATTTTGACTGCGTTCACTTGTCGCACCACGAATACCAATATTGGGTCTTAGTCCTGAACCGTCTTCTTCAAGAATATAAACACCAGGTACGGTTTTTAAAACTTGGTTTATGTCACTACTCACATCGTTTTTGAGCTGAGTGTTATCGATGACAGCGCCGGAACCAGCAAGATTCTGAACTTCTTCTGTACTGCCAATAATCAGCATTTTATCTAAAGTGTTGTTTTCATTAGAAAATACAAAGGAAGGTGCAATTGAAATACTTATGGCCGTTGCGAGCAGACTAAATTTGAACATGGTAATAATATTAACTCCAATTGTTGAAGGTGAAAGAAGATAAAGCTTGGTGCGAATTAGAATGCAAATACGAATCATTGTCAATACTATTAAGGTTTGCATAAGTATTCATAGTGGGTAGGACATAACAGTTATTTTCAATCAGTGATGACAATAAAAAAAATTACTGTGAGGGACTTGGTACCATTAAAACTAAAAATAGAAATGACTATCATTTCTATGACAGCGTACAGGGGAGAGTTAACGTTTTTGAAATTAGGCATAGTTAAGCATTGTTAACTATGAAACAGGTTTTAAGTAACTGCAGTGAATGTTTCTAACCTTAATCGAGAGTACAGGCGCCACCAAGAAATGCTTGCGCGGTCAACATACGATGATAGATTCTCGTCAAAATATATTCTTCACTTTTGTATATAAATATGTGTGTGATCAACAATACACTTAGATTTTGAAATATTAACGCTGTAGTCTAATGAACAAGAATTTTAGCTAGTCTAGGCAACTTATCTACAGCAGAACTATGAGTCACAATAAGCGAAGGTTTTTGAATAATGGCCGATTTAAATAGTAATTCTATACCCGAGGGGGTTGCAAATCGCTTAAATAAAGCTTGTTTTTGCACAACATTGAACCG
>CAXBKC010000142.1:0-8730 GCA_963975615.1 uncultured Oleiphilus sp. | reverse complement strand
GCATGTACTCACCTAGCTAAATAGGGTTAAAAATATAGACACAATTAAGATACTGAGAATAATACCTACTAGGCTGCACGCTGTATAGTTTGTGGAAACTGCCTGACAAGCACAGCCTCAGTAGTTTGGAGATTATAGATGCACAGTGGGTAAGTAGGGCACTACTGGGGCCAAATATTTATATCAACCCTACCTTATAGGTGAAATCTCCGCCATAATATCCATGCATACACTAAAACTACTCGACGCTCCCAAGGTTTATTAGAGCAAGCGTCGGCTAGATCCCAACACTACAGTTAAGCAATATAAGGTAACTATGAATAAATTCGGCTTCACTCTGTTTTGGCTAAGCGTCCCCGTAATACTCGCTCTTTATAGCAACTCTGCGGCAGCTAGCGTGGTCAACTATTTTAAATTTGAAGACGGCAGCACAAATTGGCAGTACGTCGCCAATTGGTCAAGTGGCATATTAATTCTGCTACTGTCGGTCACTGCTACAATTTTATTTTTTAGCCGTCGTGACCTGAAAGTTTTCAATGATGTACTGGAACAGCGTGTTGAAGAGCGTACCGCTGACCTGAATGAATCAAATAGTATGTTGCTCCAAGCCAATGATTTGTTGGAAGGTGAAATTGCGGGTCACCGCGATACTACAAGCCGGTTGCACGTCTCTGAAACCTATATCAAGAGCATCCTTGAATCTATGCCTTTGATGTTGGTCGGTCTTAATAAGGAAGGTGGCGTTACCCAGTGGAACAAGGGAGCTGAGAAACTTACCGGCCTGCCAGCCGAGAAGGCCTTGAATCGTGATCTTTGGGAAGCCTATCCGATTATTCCGATTACTAGAGCGCAGGTTAATACCGCATTGCAAGATCAAAAAACCCACTTGCTGCGCAGAACACAACGCACCCATTTCCATTACGAAATTACTATCTATCCGATCCAGGGAGCGGGCGATACAGGAGTGGTGATTCTAATCGACAACGTCACTCAACAGGTGTTGTCGGAAAATAAGTTGATTCAGAAAGACAAAATGTCTGCTATGGGCGAACTTGCCTCCTCCATGGCTCACGATATCAACTTGCCTCTGCAAGCGATTATTAAAGACGTGCAACTTGCCCTCGACCAAGCTGCCGATATCGACGGCGCTCAACCTGAAGCACTTTTGCAGTTAAATCATTACCTTCGAGACGCCGAAGATCGTAGCCAGCAAGCTGCAGCGATAACCCGCAACCTGCTTGAATTCGCACATAGTGAACGTGATATAAAGCCAAGTATTAATATTACCGAAGTTATGGATCATGCACTGGAGCTGGCAGGTGACATCTTTGCCATACCTAATGGTTTCAAATTCAGTCAGATCGAAGTAGTGCGCGATTATGAGGAAGATTTACCTCAAGCACCGGGGTTTGCTACGGAACTGCAGCAGGTTTTCCTATCACTTCTGCGTCATGCTTTCTATGCTATCGCAGCAAACGAGTCTAGTGAACGTAACCCTAAAATATGTATCAAAGTAATCAACTGCTACGATTCTTTGTGGGTCAAGGTGCAGCACAACGGTCGTGGCCTAACGTCAGAAGAACAGCAGTTTATTTTTGAGCCCTATTTCAGCAATGAGCCCTACAATCCAGCGATTGAATATGATGCCGGCAAACGCCTGAGTTTCTCTTACTTTATTATTACCGATCATCACCATGGTCAAATGGCCGTGACCTCGGATCCCGATATAGGCACTACTTTTCATATCCAGCTTGAATACAAGTTCACTGCACAGCGGTTCAAAGAAGTGAAAGAGGAAAGCCATTAAGGTGAAAAAGAAATTCTTATTAACTCAAAAAAGAATAAATCTATGAGCATGAAAAAGGACTTCAAAGACTTTGCGATAAAGGGGAATGTTGTTGATATGGCAGTCGGTCTTGTTATTGGGGCTGCTTTTGGGAAAATTGTCACTGCATTAGTGTCAGGCATTATCATGCCCCCGATTGGTGTGCTATTGGGTGGTGTGAACTTCTCAGATTTAGCCTTTGTGGTGAAAGAGGCTGTCGGAGACGCGCCAGCAGTGGTAATCAGTTATGGGTCGTTTATTCAAACTCTTATTGATTTTACTATCATTGCCTTCGCTATTTTTATGGTGGTTAAAGGCATTAATAGTTTAAAGAAAAAAGAAGCGGAAGTGCCTAAAGCACCGCCGACTCCTTCTTCACAAGAACTTTTGTTAACTGAAATACGTGATTTACTAAAAGCTAAATCATGATATTGGTCTAAGTTTTTTTAGTCGACCAAACAAAAAGGCCCAGCTATTTGCTGGGCCTTTTACGTAATGAACTCTATCTTTTAGGCAACTTTGGTGGTTGTTTCTTCGCCAATTAGTAAGGTGTCTGTTCCCAGATCTGGTAGTTCGAATAGGTGATCTTCAAGAACAGCTTCCACGATCGATCTCAAGCCTCTAGCGCCAACTTTCTTGTTCAAAGCTTCAGTAGCAATGCTATCGAGTTTTTCTTTGGTGAACTCTAATGCAACATTATCCAGCGAGAATAAAGCTTGATATTGTTTTACTAAGGCATTCTTAGGTTCTGTCAGAATCGACAATAAGGCTTTATGGTCTAGTTCTTGAAGCGGTGCAATCACGGGTAAACGACCAAGTAGCTCAGGGATCATTCCGAATTTCTGAAGGTCATCTACGCCAACTTGCGTATAATCAAAAATTGCCTTTCTTTCATCCTCTTTGTTTTTAACGAGTGCGTTAAAACCAATATTGGCTTCTTTGTTTTTAGCAAGATTAACTTGAGATTCAATTCCAGCAAAACTTCCCCCACAAATGAACAAAATATTGCGGGTGTTGATGGTTGTTTTTTTGCCATCAGGATGATTTCTAGCGCCATCAGGAACGCTTACTTCATGACCTTCAATTAGCTTAAGCAAAGCCTGCTGAACGCCTTCGCCAGACACGTCGCGGGTGATGCTTGGGTTGTCAGACTTGCGATTTATTTTATCAATTTCATCAATAAATACGATGCCACGCTCAGCTCTTGAAATGTCGCCATCTGCTCTGCTTAACAGAGTCTTGATAAGATGCTCAACATCGTTACCAACGTAGCCGGACTCAGTCAGTTCAGTGGCATTTCCCATCGCAAAGGGGACATCTAAAATTCTTGCAAGGGTCTCAGCAATAAGTGTTTTGCCCGAACCTGTCGGACCAATTAAAAGAATATTACTTTTACCAAGCTCAACGCCTTCTACTGTTGGGTGATTAATACGCTTGTAGTGGTTGTAGGCAGCAATGGCAATCACTCTTTTGGCTCGATCTTGGCCAATAACATACTCATCTAGCTGTTGCTTTATTAGTTTTGGGGAATAGGGTGCGGTATCGATCTTTGGTATTTCTTCTTGCCGACTCTTGAAGTGTGCATTTAAGTCATCACTACATTTATCGCAGATATGATGCCCATTCATGTCGACTAATAAGGACACTTCGCTCTTTTCTTTGTGACAACCAATACACCGTTCACTCATTGTTAATACCTTTAATTATTGACGTGCTAACTAGACTATATTGAGTCTATTTCATTTAACACAAGCTTTAAATGAAACTATGAGTTTTTTCTAAACGAAAGTGGATTGAATTGTATGGCGGAATGCCCATTCTATTGGCTAGAAATGGGCAAAACAGTTTATTTCCCGTTAAAGTGCTGTTGTCAAAATCTTACGGCTTATGTCAGGCGTGATTGCTCCGTGCTCACCTAATTTGACCATGCCATGTCGAGTTAAATTTTCAATCAAACCGTCTATGCTTGCTTCACCCAAGTCTACATGAGCTAAACGGGTTGGTACTTGCATGGTTTCAAAAAACTGTTCAGTTAACTCAATCGCACGATTAATACGTGAATCTTCGTCTCCCTCTGTCAGGTTCCAGATACGTTCAGCATACTGTAATAATTTTTCTCGTTTGGTGTCAGTACAAACCTTCATAACAGCAGGTAGTACAATTGACAAAGTACGAGCGTGGTCAATTTTATAGGCGCCGGTTAATTCATGGCCAATCATATGTGTTACCCAGTCTTGTGGTACTCCGGCACCAATAAGACCGTTCAAGGCCATGGTTGCGGCCCACATGATATTGCCCCGAATATCTAGATCGTCTTTTGTATCAGCAGCTAAGGCTTTCGGCCCTTCTTCAATGAGTGTCAGTAATAAGCCTTCAGCAAAGCGGTCTTGTACCTTGCCATTGACGCTATAGGTTAAGTATTGCTCCATGGTATGAACGAAGGCATCGACAACCCCATTACTAATCTGACGATCCGATAGCGAAAGCGTGACTGCTGGATCAAGTACTGCAAATAATGGTCGTACAAATGCGCTCATAAAAGGAAGTTTGTTGCCATCACGCGTCACTACCCCACCGGTATTGGATTCCGAGCCTGTTGCTGGTAGCGTCAATACACAACCAATGGGCAGGGCTTGTTTAATCGGCTGCCCTTTAGCGACGAAATCCCAAGGGTCATCGCCTTCGAATAAAGCGGCAGCTGCAATGAATTTAGTGCCATCAACAACAGAACCACCACCAACGGCTAATAAAAAATCTATATTATGCTCGCGGATTAAATCCTGAGCTTTCATCAAGGTGTCGTAACTTGGGTTTGGTTCAATGCCGGAAAATTCAAACCAAGTATGTTCACTCAATGCTTTAGCGACTTGATCATACACGCCATTGCTTTTGATCGAACCACCGCCATAGGTAAGTAAGACTTTCGCTGTTTTGGGTATGGCTTTGCTGAGAGCTTTAATTTGGCCTTCGCCAAAGTGGATTTGAGTCGTATTTTGAAAGCTGAAATTTAGCATTAAATATTTCCTGATCTGTTAAATAAGAAGGGCTAATGATTTTGTGGTGCTGAACTAATCATGAATGTTAGTTCGGTGTTAATTAGCTGAATTCAGTGTATTTGTTTCATATATTTCAAACAATACCAAGCAACTTGACTACAGTGTTATAAATATTGATACAATGAGAAATGAACTTATCTTTCGAACAACTCAAAAGCATGGTTGTTTTTGCTCAGGTCGTCGAGCAAGGCAACTTAACCGCAGCTGCTAAGCATATAGGCTTATCTCGAGCAGTGATCAGCTATCATATTAAGAAGCTGGAATCGCAACTTGGGGTGAAGCTGCTTAATAGGTCTACACGCTCTATTACCTTAACTGAAGCGGGCGCAGAGTATTATCAGTATTGTCGGGTCATTGCCGAACAAGCATCACAGGCAAACCAGCAAATTGAAAATCTTAAAAATGAACCTGAAGGCTTATTAAAAATCACCTGCCCAGTAAATGTCGGTTTACAGATGGTTGTTCCAGCCCTGAACGATTTTCGAAAGCTTTATCCTAAAATTGAGTTGGACGTCAATCTGACGGATGAAGTAGTCAATATTATGCAAGAGGGAATAGATCTGGCGATTCGAGGTGCGCCGCTGCCAGACTCTGGCTTACAGGCAAGTAAGCTATCGACCTTACCTACTTGTTTATGTGGCTCTCCGGACTATTTTAAAAAGCATGGCCGTCCAACTACGCCAGCTGATTTAGAACGTCATGCTTGGGTTATTTATAAGCTAACCTCTGGTGCTATACAATTAAGCAAAGGTAGTCGATCTTACAGTGTGGTTGTGAAAGGAAGCATAAGTACAAATAATGCCGCAGCCCGGACTGCCTTTATTGAAGGCGGGCATGGTTTAGGGCGGATTCCCGTTTATGATGCTTGGCCAAAGATTCAGGCAGGCGTACTAGAAAGAGTGTTAGCCGATTATCAGTTGAGTAATATCGACATTTATGGCGTTTTTCCACCGGGTAATGCCAGTTCGAAAAAGCTACGACTTTTAATTGATTACCTTAAAGAATTCTTTCTCAAGGTAGATCGACAAGATAAGGCCTTAGGGTCCTAGATAGACCTCGTTCTTAAAGCTAGAACCTTATCTTGGTAATTGTAATCTGTTTACTAAACTTGCCTGTGTGTGAACCTCTATTACGCAGCTACTGCTATTACAGAAGCCAGTAAAGTAAAGTCCATTTTTTGGAGTTTCATATCAACTTTATTCAACACGACCTCGACTTTATCGCCCAGTACATAGCTTTGTTTACCGTTACTTAATTGCTGCTTGCCTGCATCAAATTTTAAGCCTTGATCCACTAAACTAGAGATTTGTACTAAACCTTCTGCAATGCCTTGATCCAATTCAACGAAGAAACCGAAACTCGTGACGCCAGAGATAGTGCCGACAAAACTTTCACCTTTAAACTGTTCCATGTATTGGCATTTTAGGCCATTTTCTACTTCACGACTGACTTCATTCGCTTGGCGTGATTGCTGTGAACAATGCACAGCTAACGCTTCTATTGCTACTTTATCGTAAGGGTAGTTTTTGGTGGCTAAAGTCTTGCCAGACAGTCTATTTAAGCCGAAGAAATCAAGTGCTCGTTGCATGCCTTTTTGTTGTTTGCCACTACGAATTTTAGCTCGGATCGCCCGATGACTTAATAAGTCGGGGTAACGTCTGATAGGTGATGTGAAGTGTGCATAGGCATCGTAAGCCAAACCAAAATGCCCTTGATTGTCTGCAGTATATTCCGCCTGGCTTTGTGAGCGTAATAACATAGTGCGAATCACACTCGCATCACTTCTGTGAGCGACGCTATTTAAAAGTTGGTTGTAGTGATGTGGGCTTGGCTTATCGCCGCCGCCCAGGCTCAAACGTCTTTCCACCAAGAAAGCACGTAAAACTGCTAGCTTTTTCTCTTGGGGGCCTTCATGTGTACGAAACAAGCTTGGGATTTTATGCTGATCTAAAAACTTTGCGGTTGAGACATTAGCGCACAACATAAACTCTTCAATCATCCGGTGTGCATCGTTGCGTTGTACTGGCGATATACTGGCGATTTTACGCTTTTTAGTGAGGCTGAACTTGAACTCTTGGGTGTCAAAATCAATGGCTCCGCGTTTTTTGCGTGCTGAAAGTAGCACCTCAAACAAAGCGTGCAAGTTCTGAATATGTGGCACAACGATTGGTGTTGTTTCACTCACTTTTCGGGCGAGTTTAGAGCCCTGCTTGGCGATCACAGCATAAGCCTGATCGTAAGTTAGTCTGGCATGAGAATGTATCAAGCCTTCTGTGAAAGTTGATTGAGTCATGACGCCTTGGCTGTTGATCGTCATCTCGCAGACCATCACCAAGCGGTCAACATTCGGGTTCAGGGAGCAAAGCCCGTTCGATAACGCTTCTGGCAGCATAGGCACAACATGGCCAGGAAAGTATATCGATGTTGCACGCTGTTGGGCTTCAATATCTAAGGCATCGTCTGGTCGGACATAATGCGAGACATCGGCAATCGCCACCATTAAGCGCCAATCATCAGATGCAGTTTTTTCACAATAAACCGCATCATCAAAATCTTTAGCGTCTGAGCCGTCAATGGTCACAAACGGTAAATGACGATAATCAACACGTGATAGTTTATCTTTCTCCGAAACGTCGTTGCCCAGATTTTGTGCTTGGGTAATTAATGCATCATTCCACTGCCCGGAAATGCCATGACGACAGAGCGTTAGTTTGATGTCCATATTTGCATCTTGGGCATTGCCAAGCACTTCAACTACCTTAACTAAGGTATTGTTTCTATGGTCAGGGTAGGTAATAACCGAGGTATTCACATACTGACCGGATTCTGCATTCAGTAAAGAGTGCCCGTCAATATCAATTTTATGAGCGATCTTAGGGTTGTTTGGTATCAAGTAAAATTGCTTACCGTTGCGTTTAAGTTGGCCAACGATCTCGGTGGTTTTACGTTCAACAATACGGATTAGTTTGTGAGCGCTTTGGTGACGAGTTGAAGTCGTGTCGACAAATATTTCTACCAGATCGCCATCAAAGACGTGACTTAACTGATTCTTTTGGATGAAAAGGTCTTTTTCTAGTGCAGAGTTTGAAACAAAGCCAAAACCATCCGGGTGAATGCTCACTGTACCAGTGATGAGCAAGCGTTGATCGATTAACTGATAACCTTTGCGCTGATCAAACATCAGCTGTCCATCACGCTCCATCGCGCGTAAACGTCTTCTCAAGGCTTCTTTTTGCTCGGGATTTTTCAGATCTAACTTGTGGGCAATCTGCTCACGATTTAAATGTTTTTTCATTTTGTCTAACAAGTTCATGATGAACTCGCGACTAGGAATAGGGTTTGCGTAGTTATTATTAGATTGTTCGATATATGCGTTTAAAATAATTTAATTCTCTTAAAGTCGCCAATCGCTTTGTGCTATGTATCTTCGAACTAGGGATATAAATGTCCTCTATGTAGGCCGATCGTGCTGAATAAAGCTAAGACGAGTATGATTCAGAATCTCTTAATGTATTGTGTAAATAGATATTCTGAAAATAAAATGTGTGCCTTTAAATAGGCTATTAAGCGGGAAGAAAACTGAAAATTTACTGAGAATATTGCGAGGAGTTATTGCTAAGAACTACGAGGGCATACAAACATAAAATTTGGCTTTCTCTCAAGCCGGTGGGCACGTTAACACTATAACAATGAATCTTGCAAGGCATTTAGGTTAGCGTGCATGTAGTTGCGTAAGTTTTAATGACGCGAGATTCAAAAACCGGGCTCTTGTCTTAATTCAATGATGTGGTCAAAATAGCGTGAGCAAACAGGTAGCCTATCAGGTTTTTCTGGCGGCTAGTGCTAGCA
>CAXBKC010000141.1:0-8767 GCA_963975615.1 uncultured Oleiphilus sp. | reverse complement strand
GGCTAGATCACTAGAATTGCGCGCTTATGTCTGACCATACACTACCTAAAACGCTTGACCCTTTCAAATACGCGGATCAGAACAAGATTCTCGAAGGGGAAATTGCATTGAGTTTGATGCCAAGGCTAGCAGAAATGCTGGTAGATACCGATGGCAGGGCGAAGGTTAGGCTAGAATTTGATAGGGATCCGCAGCGTTTGCGTATTCTTAATGGTACATTGAACACGACTGTGAATTTAATGTGCCAGCGTTGCTTACATGCTGTCGCAAAAGAGATTAAGTCTGAGTTTACACTTGGCATCGTTTATAACGATGAGCAGGCTCAAAATTTACCGCGAACGTATGAACCTCTATTAGTAGAGGATGAAAAGCTCGTTTTACTAGATGTAGTTGAAGAAGAATTGATCCTCAGTTTACCGATGTTTGCTTATCATGCTTCGTGTGAAACAGAAGATTATGATAAAGCAGAAGAGACAGAGGCTGCTTCAGAAGAGTTAGAGGAAGAAACTAAACCTAACCCATTTGAAGTCTTATCTGGATTAAAATTTAAAAAGTGACAAATTAATCATTAAAGATTAATTGGCTGAATTGATATACCTTTGGGAGAACAAAGATGGCTGTTCAAAAAAGTAAGAAAACTCGTTCAAGACGTGGCATGCGTCGTTCACATGACGCATTAACAGCGGCAACATTGTCTGTTGATTCTACAACTGGTGAGAAGCACCTACGTCACCATGTTTCTGCTGACGGTTTTTACCGTGGCAAGAAAGTCATCGAGAAAGCTGAAGACTAAAAATGTCAGCGGGAATCACCATTGCTATTGATGCAATGAGTGGAGACGACGGTTTAGAAATTGTCGTTCCTGCTGCTTTAGCGTATCTTCAAAAAAAATCGCAAGTAAGTCTTTTATCGTCAGATAATGCGGCCCAAGCGAACAAAACCTTCAATATTATTTTGGTCGGCGATCAAAATAAATTGGAGGTTTTGTTGTTGGATCAAAATAACTTAGCTTCTGGTCCTTCTTCAAATACTTCATCTTCACTAGCTTTGCCGCCGAACTTATCAATCGTTCATGCAGATAGTGTGGTTGAGATGGATGATCGGCCTTCTTTGGTTTTGAGGCAAAAGCGTGATTCTTCTATGGCTGTCGCTTTGCAGTTGGTTAAAGATGGAAAAGCGGATGCCTGTGTAAGCGCTGGTAATACTGGTGCGCTAATGATTCTTGGTCGCGCAATTTTAGGCACTTACCCCGGTATAGATCGTCCCGCTATTACAAAGATGTTTCCATCGCAAGGTGGCGGCACATTTGTTCTCGATTTAGGTGCTAATGTCGATAGTTCTGCCGAGCATTTATTGCAGTTTGCAATTATGGGCCAACTATTAGCAAAAATAATAAAAGGTATTGAAACCCCCAAAGTCGCATTGTTAAATGTCGGTGGTGAAAGTATTAAAGGCAATGAACAGGTACGCTTAGCTGCAAGCCTAATAGAGGAAAGTGAACTTGTGAATTATGTCGGTTTTGCAGAGGGTGGCGACATCTTTAGAAGTAAAGCTGATGTGATTGTTTGTGATGGTTTTGTTGGTAACGTTGCCCTAAAAAGTGCTGAAGGTGCTGCTAAAATTTTACTTACAGAGATTAAAGACTTTTTTCAGGCAACATGGTACCGAAAAATAATAGGTTTTTTATTGCTGCCTTTGTTAAAAAAACACTTGAAGCAGTTAGATCCTGATACGCATAATGGAGCTATATTTTTAGGCTTGCAGGGCGTTTTAGTCAAAAGTCATGGTCATGCAACAACACAGTCTTTTGAGCACGCTATTGATCTTGCTGTGAAAGAAGCAGAAGAGAATTTGCCAGAGCAGATAAACAAGCAGCTTGAGTCACTTATTTTTTAAAGAATCTTTAGAAAGGTATTTAAAGATGAAAACAGTATTTATGTTTCCAGGTCAGGGCTCGCAGTCGATTGGGATGATGTCTGAATTATTGGCTGAATCTGAAGTGGCCAGAAATGTTTTTGAAGACGCATCCGAGGCGATGGGTCAGGACTTAATAAAAATAGCAGCTGAAGGCCCAGAATCGCTCATTAATCAAACAGAAATTACCCAGCCCATTGTTTTAACAGCAAGTCTAGCCATGTGGGAAGTCTGGAAACAGAACACGTCTTTTCTGCCAGATTATGTTTGTGGTCATAGTTTAGGTGAATATACGGCGCTTGTTGCGAGTGGCGTTATCACGCTAAAAGAAGCAGTTCATTTAGTTCATATTCGCGGTCAGTTAATGCAGACAGCTGTGCCTGAAGGTGAAGGCGCAATGGCTGCATTATTAGGTTTGTCTGATGATCTAGTCTCAGAAGCTTGTCTCGAAGCTTCACAGGGAGAGGTTGTTGCACCGGCAAACTTTAACTCACCCGGCCAGGTTGTCATATCAGGTGCTACTGCAGCATTAGATAGAGCGATGATATTAGCGAAAGAAAAAGGTGCAAAGAGAGCGGCCAAGCTTTCAGTTAGTGTGCCTTGTCACTGCGATCTTTTAAAACCAGCTGGTGATGCGCTTGCACAAGAAATGAATAAAATTCAATTTCAAGAACCATCCATACCGATTATGCAAAACGTTAATGCATGTTTGGCTGAGGATATTGATTCTTTAAAGAGTAATCTCCTATCTCACCTCTACAGTCCTGTTTTGTGGGCGCAGTCAATTTCGCAATTAGTTGAGCATGATGCTGGTGTGTTTATAGAGTGTGGTCCAGGCAAAGTCTTGGCGGGCCTAAATAAGCGTATTGATAAAAGTGTAAGAACCTTTGCCATGAGTGATTTAGAAACAATGAAAGCGGTAATGTCAGAACTTCAGGCTTAGTTTATTTTGTTTTAATTAATTCATCTTTTAAGAGTGCTATATGATTCGTGAAAAAAGAGTTGCTTTGGTAACAGGTGCAAGCCGAGGGATTGGTCAGGCGATTGCTAAAGAGTTAGCAATGGATGAGTCCTTAACTGTTATAGGGACGGCAACCACAGAAGACGGCGCTTCTTCAATTTCTCATTATTTTGCTAAGTGGGGTTTGGAGGGCGATGGTATAAAAATGGATGTTTCTGATCCCGAGTCTGTTGAAGAAGGCATTAAGCAAGTCACCCAAGCGTATGGGCCGCCATTGATTGTGGTGAATAATGCAGGCATTACTCGAGACGGCTTACTTCTTCGAATGAAAGAAGAAGACTGGGCAGATGTAATTAATACCAATTTAAGTTCAATCTATCGGGTATCAAAAGCAGCCTTAAGAGGCATGACAAAAGCACGTTGGGGTCGAATTATTAATGTCAGTTCAGTTGTGGCGCAAATGGGTAATGCTGGGCAGGCAAATTATTGTGCATCAAAAGCCGGGATCGAAGGCTTTAGTCGCTCGCTAGCGAAAGAAATTAGCAGTCGAGGTATTACTGTGAATTGTGTAGCGCCGGGTTTTATTGAAACAAGCATGACTGAAGAGTTGTCGGATTCAGTGAAAGGGGCTATGTTGTCAACAATACCAATGCAGCGCTTAGGGCAGCCAGAAGAAGTCGCTTCGGTCGTTAGTTTTTTAGCTTCCCAGCAGGCCAGCTATATTACCGGTGAAACTATCCATGTGAATGGTGGGATGTTTATGGGTTAGTTGCATTTAATCTGGCCAATATGCAGTTTTATAATGGCCGTAATTACGGTGTATTCAAGCTTGTCTATCGAATAGTATTACACTAGACTACCCGCCATAAGCGAGCGAAGCTTGCCTAGATGTTTTTTTGTTGAAATATTTTCAGTGTAGAATGCAAGCTAGCTTGTTCTATAAAATTGAGAGGAAATTATGAGTACTGTAGAAGAACGCGTAAAGAAGATCGTCTGTGAGCAATTAGGTGTTAAAGAGTCAGAAGTTCAAAATACTTCATCATTTGTTGAGGACTTAGGTGCAGACTCACTTGATACTGTTGAGCTAGTAATGGCTCTTGAAGAAGAGTTTGAAACTGAAATTCCAGATGAAGAAGCTGAAAAACTTTCTACAGTTCAAGAAGCTATTGACTTCATTATTGCGAATCAATAAGCAAATTCTTTTTTAAAAGACCGCCCTTAGTTATACTGGGGGCGGTTTTTTTTTGTGGTATGTGAAGTTTGTGAGCATATAAGGTACATAATACTTTGTGTATAACTTAAAATTGTCACACTTATTATTCGGGTAATCTAGAGGCAGGATATGTCTAAAAGACGCGTTGTGGTCACAGGTTTAGGGATGCTTTCCCCCTTAGGGAATTCAGTTGAAGACACATGGAAAGGCGTTCTTGCAGGGAAAAGTGGCATCTCTGCCATTACACGTTTTGATACTGAGAATTTTAGTGTCAAAATAGGTGGCCAAATTTCAGGTCTTGACTTGGATGCCTATATTGATTCAAAAGACGCTCGTCGAATGGATGCCTTTATGCAGTATGGCATGGTGGCGGCCATTCAAGCAGTAAAAGATGCTGGTTTAGATGGCTTATCCGAAGATGAAAAATTGAATGTCGGAGTCGCATTTGGTTCTGGTATTGGTGGTATAGAAACCATAGAAACTGTCCGTGATACTTTTATTAAATCTGGTTCTAGACGAGTCTCCCCATTCTTTGTGCCAAGTTCAATCATTAACATGATTGCAGGTAATGTCGCCATTCGTTTTGGCTTTAAAGGACCAAATATTGCCTTGGTAACAGCCTGTACCACAGGTACGCATAATATTGGTTATGCAGCGAGAACGATTGCTTATGGCGATGCCGATGTAATGGTAGCCGGTGGTGCTGAAATGGCGACTACGCCAGTTGCTATTTCAGGTTTTATGAATGCAAAAGCTTTGTCTACGGCTAACGAGTCGCCTGAAAAAGCAAGTCGACCTTGGGATAAGGCGCGAGATGGTTTTGTTCTTTCTGATGGTGCCGGAGCATTAGTACTTGAAGAGTTAGAGCATGCTAAAAACCGTGGTGCAACAATCTATGCAGAATTAACAGGTTTTGGAATGAGTGATGATGCTCACCATATTACCTCGCCGATTGAAGATGGCTCAGGTGCAAGGCGCTCAATGGAAAAAGCGCTTAAAGATGCAGGTATTTCTCCGGACAAAGTGGATTATATTAACGCGCACGGTACATCGACGCCTTTAGGTGATGTCGCTGAATGTAAGGCGATCAAAGATTTATTTTCTGGAAATACAGATAACCTCCTTGTTAGTTCTACTAAGTCGATGACAGGACATCTGCTTGGCGCAGCAGGAGCGGTTGAGGCTATTTTTGCAGTTAAATCCATTACCGATCAAGTGGCTCCACCAACGATTAATCTAGATGATCCTGAAGAGGGTTGTGATTTAGATTTTGTTGCGCATACTGCCAGGCCTGCAAAAATTGAGACAGCGCTGTCAAATTCATTTGGTTTTGGTGGCACTAACGGCACTCTGATCTTTAAGGCTTATAAGGCATAGCGCGATTCATCTTAATTCCTATTTTGAAGATTTATAAACGTAGCATTTATGTTAACGTATAAATCTTCGATGTCAGGTGCTCAAGCTTTAGATATTAAGTTGAGCAAAAAAATAATAAAGAATTATCTTTAAGGCTCCCTGTGAAAAGACCCGCTCATATTACGCTTGTAAATGGTGTTGAAACTTCTGCTATCGATATTGCAGATCGAGGTTTAGCCTATGGAGACGGTCTTTTCGAAACGATGCGTGTAGTCGAAGGTGAAATTCCTTTTCTTGCTCTTCATTTAAAACGATTTCTGAAAGGCGTTATTGCGCTTGGTATGGGTGAAGAAAACCGTTTAAAGCGTGACTTTCTTCGTTATGTCACCGTCGCATTAGATGAAATCAAAGATAATGCATGCCTCGAAACGTCCATTATTAAAATGATCGTGACACGAGGCAATGGTGGGCGCGGTTATATGCCTCCAGATGAAGCGAATTGTCACTTCATTGCTCAAGTGTTTGACCTACCTTCTTACCCAGAATCATTTTCATCTGAAGGAATTACCATTCGTGAATGTCAGTATCGCTTAGGCTTTCAGCCACAGCTTGCCGGTATTAAGCACTTAAATCGTTTAGATCAAGTGTTAGCTTCCCAAGAGTTATTGGGTGATTCTGAAGGTCTGCTTTTCGATTATGACGATAAAGTGATAGAAGGTACAAAAAGCAACGTGTTAATATTCAAAGGAAATGAAGTGCTGACGCCAAGCCTTACAGGCTGCGGTGTCGAAGGGGTATTAAGAGAAGAAATTCTGAATCCCGCTCATAAGATGGATATCAATTTAAACATTACTGATATTCATTTGAGTGAACTTTCTGAATGTGATGGCATAGCTATGATCAATAGTGTGTTTGGTATTTGGTTTGTAAAAACTATGATTTTTCAAGATGGCATGGAAATACACTATAAAAAGCCAGCTAATTATGGAATCATTCGTGATTATTTAGCGCAGTACTATGCTTATTAATAGGCATTTCATAAATATGATTCAATTAGGAAACGAGCTTCGGTGTTTTTATTCCGCTTACTGATCTTACTATTTAGTCTGTCTATTTTTTCTGCTGCTGGTGGATATTTCTTATATAACCAGTCGCTCAATGAATCCTTAGATATTCCTTCCGACGGCCTTATTCTGGAAGTTCGAAAAGGCCAAACATTAAGCTCTGTGTTAATAGGCTTGAAGAGTCAGAAGGTTTTACAAACCCTTTGGCCGGCAAAGGTGTACGCAAGATTAAATGATTTAGGGAGTCAAATTAAAACTGGTGAATTTAAGCTTAATACACCGATGACTATACCTGAGTTGCTCCTCTTTATTTCTTCTAATAATCAAATATCTTATTCTGTTCAATTTATTGAAGGTTCGAGCTATAAAGACGCTCTTGCACTGCTCGCGGCAGATAAAAAAATCCTTCAGACCTTGAATGGTCTATCTGATCAAGAAATAGCAAAGCGTTTAGGCTTAGAAACTATAGGTCATTTAGAAGGGCAGTTTTATCCCGATACTTATAACTTTCATAAAGGTGATAGCGATTTAGATATTTTGAAGCGCGCATACAATCGTTTAAAAACAATTTTAGAGCAGGAGTGGGGCGCTCGACAGAAGGGCTTACCCCTAGAAAGTGCATATGAGGCACTTATTCTCGCGTCAATAATAGAAAAGGAAACCGGCGTTCCAGAAGAGCGACCTGAAATTGCGGGCGTTTTTGTTCGCAGGCTTCAGAAAAAAATGCGTCTACAAACTGACCCAACGGTGATTTATGGTTTGGGCGATAATTACCAAGGCAATATAACGCGCAAGCATTTAAGGCAAGACACTATTTATAACACCTACCGTATCTCGGGCTTGCCGCCAACGCCTATTGCCTTGGTTGGCCGTGCAGCGATTCATGCTGCGCTAAACCCGAAAACAGGAAAAAGTTTGTATTTTGTTGCTAAAGGCGATGGTTCGCATTATTTTTCAGCGACTCTTGATGAGCATAATAAGGCTGTCAGAAAATTTCAGCTTAAACGTCGTAGTGATTATCGTTCTTCTGCGCAATAAAAATGATTAGATAAGAGAGAAAGTATGTCTGTAAAGCGTGGATTATTTATTACGGTAGAAGGCGGCGAAGGTGTAGGGAAGTCGACTAATATTGCCTTTATGCAGCAAGTACTTGAAGAAAAAGGCCTCGCGGTGATGGTAACGCGAGAGCCTGGCGGCACACCTTTAGCAGAAGAAATTCGTGAAGTGTTGATAAAAAATCGAGAAGAAAAGGTGGTTTCTGAAACTGAGCTGCTTTTAATGTTTGCCGCGCGTGCCCAGCATTTATATCAGAAAATTCTGCCTGCTCTAGAAAAGGGTATTTGTGTGATTTCAGATAGATTTACCGATGCGACCTACGCCTATCAATCTGGTGGCCGCGGGGTTTCTTCAGAGAAAGTAGCCTTGCTCGAGAATTTTGTTCAAGGTGACATTAGACCAGATATCACCTTTTTGTTTGATGCGCCGATTGAGGTTGGGATGTCTCGTGCTCAAAAACGTGGCGCTTTGGATCGTTTTGAAGAAGAAGAGGTGAGCTTCTTTAATCGAGTTCGGGATAATTACCTGCAAAGAGCAGCTCAAGAGCCGGCGCGTTTTAAGATTATCGATGCCAGTCAGAATTTGGATGCTGTGCAGAAAGACTTGAAGGATGAATTGTTGGAAAGAGAAAAAAACCTCGGTCCCTGAGCCCGTCGAAGGGTGTTTCGGTATCTGCCAGCTCATGTTTCTTATCCGTTTCGACGGGCTCAACGAGCAGTATTTTTCTCGGTCCCTGAGCCCCGTCGAAGGGTGTTCCGGTTCCCGCAAGCTCATGTTTATTAACCATTTCGACAAGCTCAATGAGTAGCTAATAATTTAATACAAGTTATTCAAAATAATCGCCACCACAATAACTTGTGGCACTGTGATCAATGGCAAAAACAAGGCGATCTTCCACGATTTCATTGAATCTTTAATTACCATCACTTCTGTATAGTCTGTCGCTACACCTGTCATTAAAAAAGCAAAGCTATTGCCGGGTGCATTTGCTCTTGTGAGTAAGTCGGCAGCGATAGGGGTTGAGCCTTCAGAACAGACTTCAATAATCGTGGCGGCAATTAAGGTAGCGCCTAGACCAATTAAGCTTGGGCCAAAATAGGTTTGAAAGTCCTCAAGCGATACAAAGCCACGAATCGCAGAGGCTAGCAGCACACCAAAAAGCAACCATCGGATGACCATGCGTGAGCCACTCAAGCCGTCTTT
>CAXBKC010000140.1:0-8791 GCA_963975615.1 uncultured Oleiphilus sp. | reverse complement strand
TTAAATGGGTTTTTATTCCTCCGTATGTATCACTCGATGACGGCATTGAAAAGGTTGTTTCATGGAGTATGCGTGCACGAAAAGAAGGCTTGTTAGGTTTAGAGGCCGCTGTTGAAAAGGAAGAGGAGGCATTTTCCGAAAAAGGCCTTCAGCTGTTGGTTGATGGTGCAGAGCCCGAAGTTATTCGAAATGTACTAGAGCTAGATTTAATTTCTAAAGAACGGTTTGATTTAGGCTCTGCTAAAATTTATGACGGTATGGGTGGCTATTCACCCACGATCGGCATTATTGGTGCAGTGATGGGTTTAATTCATGTGATGAGTAATTTGGCTGACCCAGCATCATTGGGGTCTGGTATTGCGACAGCATTCGTTGCAACTATTTATGGTGTCGCTTTTGCTAATTTATTTTTCTTTCCAATCGGAGCTAAGCTCAAAACACTTATTCAAAAGCAATCTCAATATCGAGAGATGTTGATAGAAGGCTTAGTTGCTATTGCAGAGGGCGAGAACCCTCGTTCCATTGAAATGAAGTTACGTGGTTTTGTAACCTAATGCGTAAGCATATCGAAGAAGAAGTTGATAATAAAGAGCGCTGGTTGGTGTCATATGCTGACTTCATTACTCTATTGTTTGCTTTCTTTGTCGTTATGTACTCAATATCTTCAGTTAATGAAGGTAAATATAAAGTATTATCCGATAGCCTAGAAGGCGTATTTAATTCCCCTCAAAAAGCTATTTTACCTATCCAGGTCGGCGATGTACCTGTCAGAGCGAGCAAAAGTAGCGCCCCAGCTATTAATATTATGCCGGTCATTAAGACACCAGAGCCACTTGAAGATCAAGAAATAAGAGAAATGCAAGAGCAAGAAGAATTAAACCAAATAGCGGGCGAATTTGAAAATAGCTTTGAAGACCTTATTTTCGAACAGAAGGTGAGTGTACAAAAGAAAGACGATTGGATAGAAATCTCTCTAGATGACACGGTTGTATTTAGTAGTGGGGGGGTCGAACCTATTGATGAGGCATTACCAATTATTGAAAAAATAGCACGTATTATGCAAGGCCACACTAATGCAATGTTGGTTGAAGGGCACACAGATAATGTTCCTATACGAAGCGCAACCTTTCCCTCTAACTGGGAGCTATCTGCTGCTAGAGCAGCTTCTGTTGTACGCTATTTAGCGCTGGAGGGTATTTCACCTAGCCGGATGGGCGCAATGGGTTATGGGGAGTTTCAGCCTGTCGTTCGTAACGATACACCTCAAGGGCGTCGAAAAAATAGGCGTGTTGTATTGTTAGTATCTAAAAGTAAAGATCTTCGTCAAAGCTTAATGAATTAAGCTCAGAGTTTTTAGTAATAAACTTTCCATTTCTTTTCCTTCTATATTCATCGTGGCATAGCATGTGCTAATAGAAACTTATGTTAGAGTTTTTGACGAATATTCGGCAAACTTCTTCCTTTGCGAGTTTAGATCTTCCGGTTTTGTATGCAGCTAATTCGAGCGCATGATGATTGGTATTGATAGCCTTCACTTTAATAGATGAAATTAAAGCGACTGTGTAAGCAAGGTTGGTGAAATATTTGTTAAGCTTAGATCTGAGTCAGATTGACAAAATAGGGGTGTTAAAGTGAGAATTTGGGGTGTAGCGAATCAAAAAGGTGGTGTTGGAAAAACTACCACTGTTGCGACATTGGGAGGTCTATTGGCTCAAGAAGGCCACAAGGTCTTAGTCATGGATTTAGATCCACACGGTTCACTGACAAGTTATTTCGGGTATGACCCAGATACAATCGAACAGAGCGCATTTGATTTATTTATGCACCAGGGGAAAGTACCCGATGGTTTACCTGAACAACTCATTACATCTACATCCTGTGAAGGGCTAGATTTAATGCCTGCCTCGACTGCGTTAGCGACTTTAGAACGACGTATGGTGGGTGTAGAGGGAATGGGCCTAATCATATCTAAAACATTAGCTATGCTATGGGATCAATATGATTACGTTTTAATTGATAATTCGCCCTCTCTAGGTGTTTTGATGATTAACTCGCTAGCGGCAAGTCAACTGCTTATTGTGCCTGTTCAGACTGAGTTCTTGGCTATTAAAGGTCTTGAAAGGATGATGCATACTTTGGGCATGGTTATTAGGTCTCAAAAAAGTAACCTGAAACATTTGATATTACCCACTATGTTCGACCGTCGTACCCAAGCTTCAATGCAAAGCCTGCGAACGATTAAGGGTACATGGGGTGATGAAGTTTGGAAGTATGCTATTCCAGTTGATACTAAGTTTAGAGATGCAAGTATGAAAGGTCTGGTGGCTTCTGCTTTAGATAGAGAAACACATGGAGTAAGGGCATATAAAAAGTTGTTGGAAAATTTGAAAGATATGACTGGTACTAATGCATAGCGTGCATTAGTCATGGCATCAAAAAACACTAACAGCAGGAAGCATAAACCGAAAACGGAAGACTCTATTCAGAATTGCTTGAGTAATATCTGGGCAACTGCCGCTGCCTTAAATATAGCGAAAAAAGGAGTTTTATCATGAAATCTAATGATAAAGCTCAAAAAAATTCACAAATAAAAAATACCATTTCACCACAGTCTGCAATGGATGATTATTTTAATGGTATGTTTGGCTCTTCTGTTGAAGACCCTTTAGAAGAACTATCTACTCAACAAGACTCTAAATGCGATGAAGCTGCTAAGCGCGACTCAGCAAAAAACAATGAGACAAAATCACCTCCAAAACCTAAGTTGAAACCCAAAAAACAAAAAACTTATTTTAACTCATTATCTTTTGACGAGCCTGAGTTAAAGGCGACAAATATATCACCTTTGATTATCCCAGCGGCTTTTCCTAAGCTTGCACCAGCCCAAGCTCAAGCTAAACCAAAGGAAAAAGTACTACCAGCAATAGAACCAGTGGTTACAAGCTCAAGTCAGGTCATAGAGCCGAAAACAGGCGTTAAAATTAAGCTCGATGAAAAAACCGCCTTGGCACTATTAGAAAAGCAAAAATCAAAACTTACCATTTCTCAGAAGCAGCGTTTAGAAGAAAAATTAAAGCAGTTGTCCAAAGCTAAAGTCCAAACAGTGATTCAGTTAGGTGATTCAGAGAGTGCAGTATCCCTTTCGAAAAGCCCTGCGGAAGACTTTAAAGGGGCAGTAGAAGCCTCGACAGATATGGTTACTGAGCGTGAAGTAGTTATAAGTTCTGATCAAGTTGTACAAAAAAATGACAAGCCAGATTGGGCTAATGGTCGATTCGAGTGTTTAATTTTTTCAGTTGCAGGTCTTAAATTAGCTGTTCCTTTAATCTCTTTGGGTGCAATTTACAAAATTGAAAAGGAATTTACCCCTTTAGTCGGCAGAGTTAGTTGGTTTATGGGTTTATATCACCACCTAGATCGAAATATCAGGGTAGTAGATACCGCACAACTGGTTATGCCTGAAAGGTGCACGCCTGAAGTGAGAGCTTCATATAAATTTATTATTCGCTTAGGTGGTAATGATTGGGGGATAGCTTGTGATGCCGTTCATCAATCCATACAGCTATCACCTGATCAGGTAAAGTGGCGATCTGAACGTTCTAAACGTGCATGGTTGTTCGGTACTGTAATTGACCATATGTGTGCATTAATTGACACTGATTCATTAAGTACAATGCTTAATCAGCATGGAACAAAAAATCCGAGTGTTTTTTCCTAATAAAGCTTCAATTTTCTGGCATAGATACAGCGATGCTCTATATTTATAGAATGTTGTGCTACGTTGTTGATGTAAAATATCTAAGCACGTAAGAAGGTCTATATTAAGAGAGTGTAAAGGGGTCAAATAAATGACATCAAGTACTGGCCATAGTAGCCAAGCCACTGAAGATTTAATTCTGCAGAATGTAACGTTTCGTCTGGCAGATGAGACGTATGGAATTAACGTTATGCAGATTCAGGAGGTATTGAGGTATACCGAGATAGCGCCAGTGCCAGGAGCGCCAGATTATGTCTTAGGTATTATCAATCTTAGAGGGAATGTTGTTACCGTAATTGATACCCGTGCACGTTTTGGATTACCAAGTACAGATGTGACAGACCATTCGCGCATTGTCGTATTAGAAATAGGCGGTCAGGTGATTGGTATCTTAGTCGACTCTGTTGCAGAAGTTGTGTACATCAAAAGCTCTGAAATGGAGAGTGCACCCAATGTAGGCAATGATGAAAGTGCTCGTTTTATTCAAGGTGTCTGTAACAAAAATGGTGAGCTTATTATTCTAGTCGAGTTTGAAAAAATGCTTTCTGAAGAAGAATGGTCAGACATGGCATCATTTTAGCTTAGTAGTAGTAATTGGCTTAAAAGTCAGATCTTTGACAATGTCTGATTTTCATAAAAATACTACACCTTAGTCGGAGTTTACTCATGTCTCTAGAATTAGTTCCACTCATCTCTGCCGTTCTTGTTAGCTTGTTAGCAGTATATGCATTAGTGATCAAACGTTCTATTACCGTGTCAGAGCGTAATATGAGTGACTTAGTCGATAATATGGCAGAAGAAGTCCAAGGGATGAGTAAAGGGGCTATCGGAGTAGGTAGGAAGGTTTTAGAGCTAGAAAAACATATTGCTGTATTAGAGGCAAAAATAGAAGAAATGCAGAAAAATGATCCTGCTAAAGTGTCTTATTCTGAAGCTGCACGCTTAGTTGAGCTGGGGGCTGGAATTGAAGACTTAATGAATACCTGTGGTATTTCAAGACCAGAAGCAGAATTAGTGCGAGCACTTACTGAAAACAAACACATCGACATACCAACTCTTTCCACAAGCAATTAGCTGTATACCTTCAAGTTACAAAAGTTAAGCTACTTTCGAATAAGTGACCTTTAACTCTTTATTGATCTGATAAACATCGGAAGTAAATAACTGAGGGCTGTTCTGGTTCTCTGCTCGGTTGCTAGGTTTCTTAGCAACGTCTGATCTTAAGTTCTCTTCTATGTAATTATCTAAGTGCATCATTGCCTTTTCATTTATTTCAATGAATTTTAAATCCATAATAAACTGATCCTTGGAAAGGCGGCGAGCCAAAATCACTCTACATTTAGCTTCAATATTCTCAGCTAAAGTAAAAACCGCAGATAAGGCAATAGGGTCTTTGGGAGCAATGCTTGTTTTATTAGGCATTATCTTGTGTAGTGTTTCTGCGTCACAATTTAAGCTAAGTCCATCCCGAGAGACTCTATCTAGATAACATTTTGTTTTAGTAGAGTCGGTTTTCACACAAACCTCTATTTTATTTGAAGGGTTCGTGTTTACGTGAGTGTGATAAATTAATTGCCTTTTCATAACCATGCCTTTTAAGAAGTATTGTTAGGAGTCGTGTCTTTTCAAGGTCAATAAAATAAAATAAATGAAAAGAAACGTAAAACCTCCTTTATATTAAATGTAACTGGGATGACATTTTAAACAAGAAGATCTTTGTATCAGTTTGCAAGCTTATGCAACATTGATGTCAGCGTTGATTACAACTGTGATGATAGGAACGGTTTTTGTTTGTAAATGATACGTAAGGCTTAGGTTCTAGATGAAATGTCATAGTTAGTAGCGAGTTCAAAGGCGTGAACAACGCTACTAACGAAACATTTGAAAGTTTGGTGTGATCTTTTTCTAACCAGTATGTTTGAAATACTGGATCGCTTTTAAGCGAATACTTGGAATGACGCATTGCTTTATAAATTTTTTATTTTAAATTAAAGAGAGTAACTTTCAAGTTTAGTACTCAGCATTATGGTACACATTTTGAACGTCCTCTAAATCATTCAGCATAGAAAGAAATATTTCGAAAGTTTCTGCATCTTCATTGCTGATAGGGTTACTTGATTGAGGGATAAATTGAATTTCATCCACCTCAAAGTCCACTTCCTTCTCTTTCCGTCCGGCTATATCCTTTCCAAAGGCTTCATTGAGCGCTTGCTTGGCTTTAAAGTAATCAGTATGTGGTGCGAAAACAGTTATTATCCCATCTTCTTTTTCTATGTCGGTGACATCGACATCAGCTTCCATCAACACTTCAAGAGCGGCTTCTTCATCATCATGTTTAAAGACCAATATCATGCTATGGTCAAACATATGGCTAACACTGCCTTGTGTGCCAATCTTACACTTGGTTTTAGTAAAGCACTGTCTAACATCACCAAATGTTCTATTAGGGTTATCAGTTAAGCAGTCAACGATGACCATGGTATTTCCAGGGCCAAAGCCTTCATATCGTGCCGCAGAGAAGTCTTCTCCTGCACCACCTTTCGCTTTATCAAGTGCTTTCTCTATGACATGGCTTGGTACTTGATCTTTTTTTGCGCGATCTATCATGCTTCTTAATGATAAGTTTCCGTCTGGATCAACACCACCAGCTTTAGCACAAACATATATTTCACGGCCGTACTTACTGTATACCTTTGCTTTGGCATCAGATGTTTTTGCCATTGATTCTTTTTTGTTTTGATAGGCTCTGCCCATTGTTTCACTTCCAATTATAAAAGAATAAATATTAACTCTATCTATGGTTCGAATAAAGTATCTAAAGTGTGCAGCTGGAATTCATAGCTTAGAGTATATATCTAATAGATATGAAACTAGACCAAAAAAAAACCGCTAAAGCGGTTTTTATGGTAAACATTTCTACAGCATATTAACCGATGCTGAAAAGTTCGCCTAATTTTGTTGCGAGCATCATATCGCCTTCTGCACGAAGTTGACCTGCCATGAATGCTTGCATACCGTCAGTTTCACCACTAACGATACCATTAAGTGTTTCGGTGTTCATGATTAACGTAACTGAAGGGTCATCGTGATCCCCAGCAGTAAGTTCACATGTGCCATCGCTTATTGTAAGGCTGTAATTTGCATCGTCTTCGATGTTGAACTGGAAGACCAAATCGATGCCGCTAGCTGCGTCAGCGTTGAAGTTTGCTTTTAATGTCTCGAAAGTAGAAGCTACAGACATGAGGTTACCCTTTTTATGTATCAGTTATCGCCGTGTCATAAATGCAGAATATAACAGGCATGAATGTGAACGAGTATTTTTTTCACGCATGCAGATTAGTGACAAAAAAAAAGCTTGTCAACTACAAAGCGAACGCTTGTTTGAAAATTTTTGAGCGTTCAATCTTGTAATGCCATAAAATGGCCGCACTTACTAAGGTTCAATATTTAAATTACGTATCTTAAGCTGCGTTTAAAAGAGGTATCAAAGTGGATTTTTTGACTGAATATGGTGTGTTTCTTGCGGAAACTATCACTATTGTTATTGCAATACTGATTGTTATTGCTGCTGTAGGAAGTGCAGCGATAAAAAATAAAAAACCAGAACAAAAAGAAATGCTGATTGAAAAGCTAAATGACAAATTAAAAGATATTCAAGAGTCTTTGGAATCTACTTTACTAAGTAAAGAGCAGCTAAAGGCAAATAAAAAAGCCTTAAAAGAGAAAGAAAAGAAAAGTAAGAAGTCAAAGCCTGAAGAAGCCGACGTTAAAAGTAGAGTATTCGTTTTAAATTTTAATGGTGATATTAAGGCAAGTGATGTTGATTGTTTTAGGGAATCTATTACGGCAGTGCTGCGAATTGCAAACCCTGAAAAGGATGAAGTCGTCGTTAAGCTAGAAAGTCCAGGTGGTATGGTCCATTCTTATGGTTTGGCAGCTGCACAGCTAGATCGAATAAAAAAGAAAGGCATAAAGCTGACAGCCTGTGTCGACAAAGTAGCTGCTAGTGGTGGCTATATGATGGCCTGTGTTGCTGATAAAATTGTAGCTTCACCTTTTGCGATTATGGGTTCGATTGGTGTGGTTGCCCAACTCCCAAACTTTAGTAAAGTGTTAAAGAAAAATGATATTGATTATGAAATTCTTACCGCGGGTAAATATAAGCGAACCTTAACCATGTTTGGTGAAAATACCGAAGAAGGTAGAGAAAAGTTCAAGGCTGATCTTGAAGATACGCACGAATTATTTAAAAGCTACGTCGCAGAACGCCGTCCTTCAGTTGATATCGACAAGGTTGCAACGGGTGATATATGGTTTGGAACACGCGCCCTTGAAGTATCGTTAGTCGATGAGCTTAAAACCTCTGACGAGTATGTAACAGATGCCTGTGAACGAGCAGATGTGTTTACACTTGAATTCAAAGACAAGAAACATTTAATGGATAAATTAGGTATCGCCATTTCAAGCGGTATCGAAAATTCAGTGAATAAAGTACTTGCTGAGTTAAATGTTACGCGAGGAATGCGTTAGTTTTTCAGATCTAGAAATGTGTGGGCTTAATGCTTAGCCCACACGCTTTCATAAAATGCAGCAAATAAAATCAAGCTGCCTCCAATTATCGTTGTTAGTTCAAGCCTTTCGTTAAGCAGTAAAAAAGCAAATAAAGAAGCATAAACTACCTGTAAGCTCACAATCATAGATACTGTTTTGGCTGAAGCATATTTTAGCGCGAAGGTTTTCTGTGTGTGTGGAATTGCCGTAAATATACTGCCTAATAATATAATTAATAACCAGTTAACACCTGTTATTTCTTCAATGCCAATACTAATGAAAGGTAGTAAGACAGCGGCACTGATAAACGAGTGATAAGTCATAATAGTGAATGCTGAAACATGCTGAGATAGATATTTAGACACTAATATATTTCTAATTGATACCGCAAATGCCGATAGAAGACCGAAAGCAACGCCAGCACTTATGTCATTACTTAGCGAAAAACTCGGGACCATGAAAAATACGCCAATAATTACCAGA
>CAXBKC010000139.1:0-8813 GCA_963975615.1 uncultured Oleiphilus sp. | reverse complement strand
GCGGAACAAGGGTCTCTTTACGAAGTTACATCGCCTGAGCGTACCCCGTTGATTAACCCAACACCATCACAAACTGTTTTTCTTGATGCCACAGATAAACCATCAAAAGCCTTCAAAGATTCAGATTTTGGCTTGCGTTACAAGGCATTCTGGAACGGATGGGATGTGACCTTTAACTACCTGCATTCTTACCAAGATCTTCCCGTGTTTTATCAGGATAAAACAATAAACTCGATAGTCATTAAACCCGTCTATGAACGAAGCCATTTAATCGGCTCTTCGGTGAGCAATGTGTTTGGTGACGTCACAGTACGAGCTGAAATGGGTTATCAAACAGATACTTTCCATAGTGCTATCACTTCTAAGCAGGATGGTATTAACCATCATCAAGAGTTGTCATCCGTTATTGGTCTTGATTGGCAAGGGCTTGAAGATACATTTATTAGCCTGCAATGGTTTCGCAGCCAACTCTTTAGTTATTCAAATTCCACGATAAGAGACGAAACAGACCAAACCGTGTCGTTCCTGGTCAGAAAACACTTCGATAACCAAGTATGGAAAGGGGAGATCTTAAGCCTGCATTCTCTCAATCATGATGATGGTTTAGTTCGCCCTAAAGCAGCTTACTTTTGGCTAAGCAATGTCGAAGTATGGGCTGGCGCAGATTTATTTTACGGTGACAAAACTGGTTTATATGGCCAGTTTGATCGAAATGACCGAGTGGTATTTGGTTTTGAATGGGGTTTTTGACGTCCGCACACACTATACATTTGTAAATAGTATGAATCGAAAAAGAGGGCATTAATATGGACATTGCATTGAAAGTATTCACCACTAAAAACAAAATCAAGGGGACATTGTTTCCACAAAAAACAGCAGAATCGGCCAAGACGCTTTTTTTAACGCCTCGTAGATACCCTATTAAAGCGTGGGAGGAGGAGGTCGAGAAAAAGGGTACAAGGCTGCCCTTACAAAATGGCTTGAGCGCAATCAGTTGGGGAGACTCAAGGCGTAAAATATTGTTAGTACATGGCTGGGAAAGTAGGGCAACGCAAGTCTCTGGTTTTACCGAAATGTTTGTTGAATCCGGCTTTCAGGTTATTGCATTAGATTGCCCCGCACATGGCCGGTCTACGGGTAAACAAGCCAACCCAGTAATGTTTGCGAAGGCCGTTGTTCAGGCGAATTCAGAATTAGGTCCGTTTGAGGCCATTATTGGCCATTCAATGGGAGGCAGTGCTGTTGCTATCGCTTTATCGGAAGGGGTTGAGTGTGAAAAGGTTGTATTGATATCAAGCCCATCATCGATTGAAAGTGTATTAAAGCGATTCGCTAAATTTATCGGCCTGCCAACAAAAAGTACACAGCGCTTTTTACACTTGGTGGGTGAGCAGGTAGGGCGTTCAGCAGACGCATTAAACATCGCCAAACTGATTCAAGCAAATTCATCCAAGGGATTAATTATCCATGATCAAGATGATATTGAAGTTCCGTATGCAGATGCGAAAACAATAGAACAGAATTGGCAAGGTGCAAAATTAATCACAACACAAGGTTACGGCCATCGCTCGATCGTAAGACAGGAAGATGTATGGGCTACAATTATGAGCTTTGTGCAAGAGGCTTAATGTTTTAATAGGAGAGCGATAGATGATAACTTGGCAAGATCATAAAGACTTCCCTGTTGCATCAGTAAAAAAATATTTTGAACATTACCGAAATAACTTTCTTAACTTTGCTTATATAAGGAAACAATATGATGAATTAACTTGTTTTTCTTTTTCAGACAGGCCGATATTAAAAATAAACTGAAGCTATGTCTCAGACGATTTTAATTGAGACTTAAATCTTCAGATAGTCGTTTGGCCATTAAGTCAATAAAACTTCTAACTTTGGAAGATGATAAGCGTCCTTCTCTATGTACGATATGTATTGGTAGCCTAGGTAGTTCGAAGTTTTCCAACACGATTTTTAAATAACCATTTGCTAACTCATCTGGCACTTGGTAGGAAATAACACGGGTAATACCAAAGTTTTCCAGCGCTGCATTAATCGCGGCTTGGTTTGTTGTGACCTTCAATCTTGGTTCTATATGAAAAGGAGTCTTCTTACCTTTAACTTTAAATTTCCAGTCGTTAGGCATGCTGCCAGAATAGGATGATATCAAGGTATGACTTTTTAGGTCTTCAAGACTTTGCGGTATGCCATAAGTATTTAAATAGTTGGTTGAGGCGACTAGCAGAACCCTAACGCTGCCCACTTTTTTAGCCCGCATACTTGAATCAGGTAATTTACCAATTCTTATCCCTACATCGAAACCTTCGTCTAATAAGTTTACAACACGATCCAATAAAACAGTTTCGACCTGAGTAGCAGGGTAGCGCTTTAAGTAATCAACAACACCTGGTATGACATAACGTTGACCAAAAAGAACTGGAGCAGTAATACTTAAAAGACCTTTCGGCTCTGCATTAACGCCAATGGCAGCTTCATTTGCTAAGGCAACATCTTGAAGTATACGACGGGCGTCTTCTAAGTAACGGTAACCAGCATCTGTGGTTCTCACATAGCGTGTTGTGCGTGTCAGCAGTGTAACACCCAGGTCATTTTCAAGTGCTGCAATTGCTCTGGTGACAGCAGGGGGAGACATATTTAATCTTCGACTGGCAGCCGAAAAACCTTGCTCTTCTGCCACAGCAACGAAGACATTCATTAAATGTAATTGATCCATATTAAGCTCCGTTCATCTTTATTATTCCATTTACTGGAATAATAAATTGTGGATTATGGATATTCTTTAAGCAAGTGGTTTTTGTCAAACTAGCTCCAGTTCGAGAAATTAGATTCTCGTACCAAACACCTAAATACATTTTTATTTTAAAGGATAAGTCCATGAGCAGAATTAACTTGGTTACTAACGAACACGCAAACGCTGAACAAAAAGAACTGTATGCAGCCATTCAAGGTCAGTTAGGTATGGTGCCCAATTTCTTAAAAATATTTGCTAATTCACCTGCAGCGCTGAAAGCATTTCTGGGGCTTTATGGAATTGCGAATGAAGGCAGCTTAGATCCAAAAACACGTGAAAGAATTGCATTGGGTTTGGCTGAGCAAAATGCATGTGAATATTGTGTGTCTGCCCACACAGCAATTGGTCGTAAAGCAGGTCTTTCTCATGATGAGATTGAAGCGAATAGAGCGGGTGGAAGCCAAGATGCTAAAGCCGCTGTAGCTGTAAAGTTTGCTAGATCGCTAGCTGAAAATAATGGCGCAGTAACAACAGCCGAGTTATTAGAGATTCGCTCAGCGGGTTACGATGATGCAGAAATTGTTGAAATTATTACCCATGTGGGCATGAACGTTTTAACCAATATTTTAGGTAAAGCCAGTCGCGTTGAAATCGACTACCCTAAAATTGAATTAAATACGGCTGCATAAGCACGGCTAAATAGTGATAAAGCTAACCCTGCGCTTTAATTATAAAGTCGAATTAAAGCGCAGCTCTCTCTGAAACAGATAAACAGGAGCTAACGTTATGCCACATAAATATGCGCAAATTGCGTTTACAGATAGCGTTAGACAAGTTCAAGTTGAGCAAAATAGCCGTTCAGGCTATGCCAAGATGGACCAGGGAGAAGACTACAATTATTTAATGAGCCAATACGAAGCGGACTTTATCAACGAAAGAGACAGCTTTTATATGGCCAGTGTCAGCGAGACAAATTGGCCCTATTTACAGCATCGCGGGGGGCCTAAAGGGTTTATGCGCGTAATTGATGAATCGACACTAGGCTTCGCAGATTTCAGTGGTAACAGGCAATATGTGAGTACCGGTAATTTTCGTACCAATGATCGAGTCGCCCTATTTTTTATGGACTACCCAAATAAACGACGCTTAAAATTGATGGGTAGAATAAAGTTGGTACCGAATAATGACTGGGAAACTCTGGCTACATTAGAAGTAGAAGGTTATCGCGCCAATGTAGAGCGCGCCTTTTTGATTCATGTCGAAGCATTCGATTGGAATTGTCCACAGCATATTACGCCACGGTTTACCGAAGAAGATTTAGAACAACTACTAGCTCCTTTAGCGGCAGAAAATGAAAAACTTAAGCAGCAAGTTCAGAGTGGTCCGTCTTTAATATCAACTTCAACTGAGCTGATAGAAAACCCTATAATAGGCGAAGGAGAGTTAAGCCTGGTCATTAGTGGCATACGCCAATTGACGCCAAGGGTCAGAGCCTATGAATTCAGAGATCTGAATGGACAGAACTTACCCGCCATAGAAGCAGGATCACACTTACAAATACCCGTTCGTTTAAAAAATGGAAAAACTGTACAACGGCATTATTCCATTTGTTCAAACCCGAAACGAAGAGATATTTATGAAATTGCTGTTTTAAAAGATGACAACGGGCAGGGTGGTTCAATGGCCATTCATGAAACCCTTCAGTTAGGTATGCAGTTAAATTGTCGATCAGCTGAAAATAATTTTCCTTTACATAAAGATGCTCGACCCGCTGTTCTGTTTGCTGGCGGCATCGGTATTACACCCATTAAAGCCATGGCGCAGGTCTTAAAGTGTCGAGGTAATAATTTTACCTTGCATTATGTCGGCCGGAGTTTTGAGGAGATGGCTTTTAGGGATCGTTTAGTAAGAGAGTTTCCGCAAGAAATAAAACTCTATGAGGGGCAGAAAGATTTTTTAAATGTTAAAAAAGTCATGCAGGATGCTGACAAAGATAGCGTTTTTTATGTGTGTGGTCCTGCAAGCTTGATTGATGCTGTGATTGCAGCAGGAGAACAACTTTCTATAAAAACGAATCGAATTCGTTATGAGCGTTTTACAGCCAGCATTGCAGAAGATGCACAAATCTTTAGCGTTCAATTAGCGCAATCGGGCAAAGAAATTCATGTCGAAAAGAATATTAGTTTGTTGGAGACTCTATTAGATGATGGCATAGAACACCCTTACAGTTGCAAAACGGGTGACTGCAAAACCTGTGTGGTGAAAGTCTTAGAGGGTGAAGTAGAGCATCATGATAATTGTTTAACTGAGGCAGAAAAAACTAAGCAAAATTTAATGTGCCCCTGTGTTTCAAGAGCAAAGAGTTCAAATTTAATTTTAGATATATAAATTAGCAAATATGGAGAAAATAATAGATTTTAATTTCGACATAGAAGATCTACGTAAATCACTACCAGTCTTTACATACAGGCCTAGAAAGTCGATTTGACATACACATCGAAAAACCTCCTCATGGAAGTTTCCGGGAGCAACAACCAGAAAATTATCATCACAGGGCTCAATTTAAGTCCATACAAGGCGTTCAAGCGCGACAGCTTACAGTTGCCGCTTAACTTGGCGTTAAATGGCAATAGTTGATATGGACATTGCGGTAATAGAAGAAATAATAATTGGTGCTTGCTTCCTTTTGGGGTTATTTGCGGTTATCAAAATAATCGAAGGTTGGCATTTTTCAAATCAAGTTGGTAAACACCTAAATAGCGACGCATCAAAAGCTAATTTAGTTTTGCCGGGTTCACTTATACCCAACTCAAGACTCCCCAGCCTGCCTAGATACTCTGTATGATAAGGCGAGAATGCAGCCATATGCTCACGTGTGATATTGTACCCTTCCGATTTTAACTGATTAAACGTTTCAGTCATCGCATTTACATTGTATAGGGTTGTAAAGTTATTCAACAGATGGTTGTATTTCACAATTTTGCTTTGTTCATGCTTTAAATTAGCTGAGATTTCCCCGACGTTGGCGAAGAACAGAATCGGCCCAAGCGCTGTGTTGTTTTTAGCAGAACCAGCGACCCCAGAAAAGAAATACTCGACCGTTTACAATGGCGTAAAGCGAACTTCTGATCATCCGAACTTGGTGAGTAGATCTTCCCCAACTCATCTTCCGATATCTCTGATTTAATACGCGGGTAGGCTGTTTGATAAATAGCTGCCATCAGTTTACATTTTTCCAGATAATCGAATGAAATCAGTTATATTTTTTTACTAAACTGGTTCCAACTTGGATTCAATGCCTTTCGCTAAACACTCTAAATAAATCCCTGACTTTAGTTGATACGAAACATGTCCTTTCTAAATAACCTGATATAGCCTATGAATAGTTACTCATATCTGTAACATCATAAAATAACACTCAATAACCAGCTTATCATTCCACTACTAGCTACAACCAACCACGGTGGAAGTTTCCAGAACATGAGAGCGACCAACGCAATGAGAGCCAAGCCGAAGTCTAGCGGCACATGAATCGCACTCGTCCAAACCGGTTGATAGAGCGCCGCTAATAGCAGGCCAACCACAGCTGCATTAATACCTGACAATGCGGCCTGGGTGCGAACGCTGCAACGAAGGCGCTCCCAGAATGGTAAGACTCCAAAAACCAATAAAAATGACGGCACAAAGATTACAAAGAGGCAAATTAAGCCTCCCAACCAGCCAGTAGGCGCTCCATTCATTAAAGCTCCAAGGAATGCAGAGAAGGTGAAAAGTGGACCAGGAACAGCTTGTGCGGCTCCGTAACCTGCCAAAAAAGAATCATTACTGACCCATCCAGAAGTCACAACCTCAGCTTGTAATAATGGTAACACGACATGCCCACCGCCAAACACGAGTGAACCTGTACGGTAGAATGCATCGATCATGGATAATGTCTGGCTAGGAAACATTGCAGTCAACAACGGAAGCCCTAGTAACAGGCCAAAAAAAAGAGTCAACCAAAGTAAACCAACCTTGGGTCTAACGTTGATCGAAATGGGATCATGGTCATCTCCTTGTTCTGGATTAAATATCAGAAGGCCTATGATTGCCGCAAGCACAATCACACCTATCTGGCTCCAAGCAGTTGGCATTAGAAGAACAAAGCAAGCCGCAGCAGCCATAATAGTTACACGTGCCGAATCTAAGCAGTGACTACGAGCCATCCCCCAAACTGCTTGTGCAACCACTGCGACAGCGACCACTTTCAATCCATGGAGAACGCCAGATCCAATCGCATCCCCGTAGCTGGCTATGCCTAAGGCAAAAAGAATGAGGGCAATCGCAGACGGAAGAGTGAAACCAACCCAAGCGGCTAGTGCACCGCTGTAACCAGAGCGTTGTAGCCCTAGCGCTATTCCTACTTGGCTGCTTGCCGGGCCTGGCAAGAACTGACAAAGAGCGACTAAGTCGGCATAACTGCGATCGGTCACCCATTGCCTTTGGGTCACAAATTCATTACGAAAGTAGCCTAAATGGGCTATCGGACCACCAAATGAAGTAAGGCCCAGTCGAAGAAAGATAAAAAAAATAGCCAAAGGGTGGTGGTCAGTAGTTTTTGAGTTAGTCGTCATCTGTTCGTGCCTTGATCTTTGGAATTATGTATTCATAAATAATCGAATTACGTTAGAGAAACCAGATTATAAAGGCAATTGTTAGCTTGCCAAATTTATATAGACGGCATGATATTCAGTGACGCCTGGCAATTTTCCTCTTTTCCAGTGTGCTCCAGCCATAATTATTCCCGTCCGTAAAGGCTTTAAACCATGCCACGTACTTGTGGATTCCCTGTCTTTTAAACACCACAGAGTTATCCATAATGCCGATTATTGACTTTTCCTGAATGGCATATCGGTTCCAACACCAAATTTTAAAAGTGTAAAATACTCGCCGCCCCCTATGTTACTCACACAAACACATCTAGATTTAAAGTGTTAGGTTAGTTGTGTAGTAGCTTTCATCTTGGTTCGTCATTTCCAGCCAATCCATCCAAAATCGGACAACCTTGATCACTCGCTCTGCAGAGATTAGTAAGTAGGTGTAGTTCGTCCCGTAATCTGGTCAATTCCTCAAGATGATGCACTGTTTCTTCCAGCTTATTACGCGCCAGCTTCTGGACTCTAGATCTGGCTGCTTGCGGGTTCTCGCGGAATTCAAGCAATTGACCGATTTCATTCAGACTGAAGCGCATCTTTTGAGCCCGTTTAATAAAGCGCAGACGTGAAAGATCTTTATCACTGTATAAACGGACGCCTATATCGTTTCGCTGCACGTTGGTTATCAGTTCGATTTTTTCGTAGTATCGTAGTGTGTCGGTACTGATTCCCGACACTGTTGCGGCTTCGCCAATTCGTATCATCATACAAAACCAAAAATTGTATTCATAAAAAGATTCACTCCAAGCGCTCAAGAATAGCCTTTCGTAGCTTTAGTGCGGAAGGCAAGTATGGAAATACAAGTTCGCCATTCAGCGCAATGGCAGGTGCAGATAAAAGACCCAGCCCTACCGCGTAGTCAATTTCCTCAACCACATAGATCTCCCGGTACTGAAGCCGATCATCATCCAGCTCAGCGATAACCTCCTTGGCTAATGCCTTGGCTCGTTGGCACCGGCTGCAGCCAGAGGAGGTTAATACTTCAACTGTCAGCGAAATTGTCATGTTAGTGCATTTTTCATCAGTGGCCTTTATCATTCGTGTCTCTTAGCGCCCGGCTGCCACTTTTGAATACGGTGATTACCGTAATCCACCACAAACAGCGTATTATCGGAGGAGATAGCCATTGCTATGGCATAGTTAAACTGCCCAGCTGCGCTACCTTCTTCACCGAAACTCGTTAAAAATATGCCGTCTGAAGTGAATTTCTGAATTCGGTGATTGTAAAAATCAGCGACAAACACGTTTCCTTTCGGACCATGCTCCACCGAAGTGACGGTCGCGAACCAGCCGTTAAAGGGACCAAAAATATTGAGTGCCAAGGGACCACCCCACTTGTATTGGAATTCACCGGTATCAGAAAATACTTG
>CAXBKC010000138.1:0-8836 GCA_963975615.1 uncultured Oleiphilus sp. | reverse complement strand
TGGATTGTTTAGAAATATACTATGTAATAATTGTAATGTTAATAATAAAATAACAATGCTGTAAAAAAACTTTTCTTGAGGAGATATATTTCTTTTTATTAAGGCTATAAGGAAGCCGATACAAATTGCTGATAGGAATATGGTCGTTGTGATTGGTTGGCCGTAAAGCCATTGAAGTAGAACTTTGGTATAAATATTAGGGTATTTAAACATTGATACCATTGCTTTAAAGAGATGATTTCCACTATCACTTTGGAAAAGAGTTGTGTGCCATTCTGTTGTCATTAAGCAGAAGCAGACCCAAAATATGAAGCTGATAGAAATATAGGTTATAAATATTAGCCGGGTCTGATGGTCACAGTCTTTAATACGGATTAGGTTAGTCGACCAGAGGGTAAGCAAAGTAAGAATTATTAAACTGTATTGGTTTAGTAGAGACAATAACAAAGAGCTGGAAATGGCAATAAAGTAATATAAATGAGAAAAAGCCAAGTGGCGAACTTTCCAAAGAGTAGCTATTGATAGCGCCAACAAGCATATAAAGCCGAAAAGCCAGTAGCCGCTAGAGTTAATTATGAATGGGAACAAGATGTTCTTTGGTAGTATTAGTGGTCCGATACTTTGGGGTAGTGAAATGGTATTAAGTGCTAGTGATTGTATGAAAAGATTGATATCGCTAGAGAGGGGAGGTTGGGCGCTAATAGTTCTCCACTTAGTGAGAATGAATAGTATTGCTATGCCTAGAATGACAAAAGAAATACAAACAGACTTTATTTTATACTGAGTATTACTATTACTATTACTATTACTATTACTATTACTATTACTATTACTTAAGTAAGGTATAAAGTTCAAGACACATAAGAAAATACCTGTCTCGTAAATAAGTATTGAGGACAAAGATAGGCCCCATAGATAAATATATAACCGTTCATGCTGTTCGATTACTACTCTGTATAGAACATATAGATACCATAGGAAAAATGTTTGAAAGGGGGCATACATGCGTATGTATCGTGCATTTTCTATTTCCCATATTGACAGACTAAAAAATATTATCGCAGCGAGTCCAAGAACTGTTCCTCCGGTTCTTTTTGCTAAGAAAAATAGTGGTGGTATTGCGGCGAGATTAAAAATGCTGATAACAGATCTATAAGCAGTTTCTTCTGTCATATAGGGAATAAACGAAGATGCGGCTAAAATATATTGAAGTAGTACACCGCGAAGATAATATCCTCCACACTCAAATTCTGGTATGCCATGTTGAAGAATGTTTCTAACAGATTGTGCTGTGTGATATTCATCCCCAGTGATTGGAGCAGCCCCTAGCCCTTTAAATCTAGCGTAAATTCCAATAAGAACTGCCAAGAAGGTCAAAACGTATGCAGTATAAATTTTATTTTGTCTAGAAGGGTAAGCCATATAGTGTTATTAACTCGCTGTATTAACTCGCTGTATTAACTCGCTTATACTTATCACTTTCGCTTGTGAGTAAAGGATTTACTTTCTTTGTTTTTTTGGGGGGGCAAAAGTAAATGAGGCTATGTGCAAGGCTTTTTCCCTACTCTTTCGTGAGATAACAATACTTTGAGTATTTGGCTTGAAGAGTCGCCTTCACCATAAGGGTTATGTGCTTCTGACATGGATTTATATAAGGTGGTATTAGTAAGGATCTCAATGGTGTTCTTAATAATACTTTCTGAGCAGGTTCCTACTAGGCGAACGGTCCCTGCAGTAACTGCTTCAGGGCGTTCAGTGACTTCTCTGGTTACCAATACAGGTTTGCCAAGTGATGGCGCTTCTTCCTGAATTCCGCCTGAATCGGTTATGACTAAATCGCATTTATCGAGTAGCCAAACAAAGGGTAGGTAATCTTGTGGGTCAATGAGTAGTATGTTTTTGCAGTCGCCCAGCATTTCAAATACAGGCTTTTGTACATTTGGGTTTAAGTGGACAGGATAAACCAGTAACCATTCTGGGTGTGTCGTTGCTATTTCTTTGAGTGCATCACAAAAGTTGATAAAGCCTTGGCCGAAGTTCTCTCTTCTGTGGCCGGTAATCAGAATGAGCTTTGAGGGTTTATTAATGATTTGATCGATCACGCTTTCAGGTAACTTGGGTGACCAAACCTTTGGCTCGTAATCGTTTAGCCGCTTTTGTACATCTAATAGTGCATCGATAACCGTATTGCCGGTTACCCATATTCTATCGGTGGGTATATTTTCTTTTAATAAGTTATTTTTTGCAGTTTCTGTTGGTGCAAAGTGGTAGCTGGCAATTCTACCTACCAGGCTTCTGTTCGCTTCTTCTGGGAAGGGGGCTTTCATGTCGCCAGTGCGTAAACCAGCTTCAACATGCCCGACTGGGATATTTAAATAGAACGCAGCGAGCGCAACGGCAAAACAGGTGGTTGTATCGCCATGAACCAGAACGATATCTGGCTTCGCTTCTTTTAATATATCTCTTAAACCGAGCATGGCTTTTGAGGTGACATCAAACAAATCCTGATTCGCTTTCATAATGTTTAGGTCGAAATCGGGCTTTATTTCAAACAAGGCAAGTACTTGGTCGAGCATTTCTCTGTGTTGGGCGGTCACAGCCACGAGTGATTCGATCTGATCACTTTGTGCCAGTTGCTTCACTACAGGTGCCATTTTAATTGCTTCAGGGCGTGTGCCGAATACGCTAAGTACTTTTAATTTTGTCATAATAATATATTCAATTTGCCTTGTTAGTTTTTTACTTCACTATACCGCGGGTATCGATAACAATTTTTTCACTCAGTTTGGCGGCCGTTAGTGTTTTAAATTCCTTATGATCGACCAATACAACGATGATATCTGCTGTTGTAAGCGCATTTTCTAATGTGCTTAGTTCAAATTTGCTGTGCTCGCGAATGTTAGGTTCGCATACGATAACATCTGCAATATTTAAAGCTTGAAGTTTAGAGACGATTTCAACCGAAGGTGATTCGCGTAAATCATCTACATCCGCTTTAAAGGCTAAACCTAAGCAGGCAATAGTTGGCTTTTTAAACTTATTAGCTTTTTCAACAATTTTTTTAATGACCCAGTCTGGTTTAGAGTCGTTTACGAGTCGGGCTGCTTTGATTAAGCGTGCTTCTTCTGGTGCTCTGTGAATAATAAACCAAGGGTCAACTGCAATGCAGTGGCCGCCAACGCCTGGGCCGGGTTGTAAAATATTTACCCGCGGGTGCCGGTTCGCCAAGGCAATAAGAGACCAAACATCGATATTTTCTTTGTCACAAATGAGCGATAATTCATTCGCAAAGGCGATATTTACATCTCTAAAGGAGTTTTCTGTCAGTTTAGACAGTTCAGCCGTTCTGGAGTCGGTTTCTAACACTTGGCCGCTGACAAATTCTTTATAAAAGTTGGCTGCGGCGGTAGTCGATTTGGGGTTAATGCCACCGACTATTCTGTCGTTCTGAACTAGCTCAATAAGAATTCTTCCCGGTAATACTCGTTCAGGGCAGTGGGCCACAAACACGTCTTTATCGGTATCGTGACCATACTCTTGTAGAATTTTAGCAACGTAATCTTCAGTTGTGCCGACAGGGCTAGTCGATTCTAAAATAACTAAATTCCCTGGCTCTATGTAAGGTGCGATGGCTTTACTGGCTTGTTCGACATAGCTTAGGTCGGGTACATAGTTATCTTTAAAGGGTGTTGGAACTGCGATAATAAAAACATCGGCTTTGACGGGTTCGAGGCTTGCCTTTAGGTTACCGCTATTAACGGCTGACTTTACAAGAATGTCCAGGTCGGGTTCTACTATGTGTATTTTACCTTGGTTAATGGTGTCGACAACTTTAGGTGATACATCTACGCCAGTGACGGTGTAGCCTTTTGTTCCCAGTAATGAGGCTGTGGGTAGGCCGATATAGCCCAAACCAATCACGCAGATTGACTTAAAGTTGCTTTTCATAGTTCAATTTTCCTGACTAATTGTGTTAAAAGTACTTGGTTTAAGTGGCTTTTGTTTTACTAATATTAATTTTACTTACTATACGATAGATGGCATGACTGATATGTTCAAAAAAAGCAGTAAGATGATGCCTTTTATTCTCTGTGAAAAAACCGACGATGTAAGTAGAGATAGCAATTGTAACTATTAATAGACTAATGTCGATCATACTATTTGGGTTGTGTGATATTACTTGGCTCCAGATCTTCATTACTAAATAGTGTAATAGGTAAAGTGTAAATGTGTAAACTGCAAATTTTTGAATAATGCTTCTGTAATGCGTTATGAGTGTGAATTGAGAGTAGAGCGCAGTGTAGAAGTTAAGTAATACTAAAATACACACAACATAGTCACTTAGAAAACGGTCGGAACTGCCGAGAGGGAAGTTTTCGAAGGGCCAGATTTTGTTTCCAAAGCCACGTAGATAAAGATCTAAATCAAGTAGTTTGTAAATACATAAAATTATTATAGTTCCCAGCCATAAGTACTTTGCTAGTAATTTTTTAATGGTAAATTTAGACTGATACCGGAAAAGGAATGCGCCTGAAAGCCAAATAGGAAGTAATAACCATAATTTATAGCCCATTATCATTAGAACAAGAGATGTTAGTACTATTCTTGCAAGACCTGTTGAAAAATAAAATACCCCAAAAAGTATGTAGTACCAAACTTCATAACTCAGAGACCAATAGGGTGTTAACCTTGGCGGGCGTTCAGTCAGTGTCCATAACTCACCTAAAAATAAGTTGTGAAAAGGAATGTAAATATAAGCTTTGGCTACTTGGTATTGAGAGGGTGAATTTTCAGTGAGGGTTTCGAGAAGATAGATGCTTAAAAATGCTAATAGCAAGCAAGGTAATGCGACAGAGTATATGCGTGAGGCTCTGGCGATAGTGTAGGTTTTCGCGGATAAGTTTTTGTTTTTTACTGAATAGGCAATCACATAACCCGATAGTACAAAAAAGATCATTACGGATTCGCGTCCGAGATCGGGTATATAGTAAGTGCTTGCATTATTAATGAAGCCAAGTTGAACAAGGTGAGTAACTACGACAAAAATAGCAACTAAAAAACGTGTGGCATCAAGATAGGTGGAAAAAGCTGTGTTCATGAGATGAGCTCGGTTGGCGTTATTTAATTGATATAATTAATTTGCTAAATTTATTATATCAGGTACATATTTTAATAAATCTTCTTCAAAGGCATTTACCAAACAAGTAGCGAAACTTGTGATTATGTGATTATTATCTAGAACTATGGTCAAATCTGGTGTATGAAGAATCATGCGCCACCTAGGCGCGTCTAGCTTGAGAGAACCCGAATTTAAGGAATATCAAAAACGGTATTCTTCAGAGCGGATGGCTGTACTACAGTGACGATGTCGGCTTCCGGTCTTTGCCAGATAGAAGGGATTTTAGGTCGTTAATGCGAATAATTCCAAATGAGAACATTGATCCCACAAACACCACGCTCAATATGATACCTGTGTAAACGTGAGGCAAGCCCGAAAACGAAACTATGCTTAAACACAGTGCACCAATAACAACTATTTTATTAAATTCGGCAAGGCGTGTGATGAGTTTCAAATTAAAGTACTGATACGACAGTGTGGCTGCTACGAATCCACTGATCAACGCCGCTCCGGATGCACCTATAGCCCCAAAGGCTGGTGTTAGTAAGCCTGCAGCAATTAAATAGCTCACCAATGCGGTGCTGGTCACCAGGAAATATTCACGTAGTTTAGAATGAACCATGGCCGTAGCAGACCCCAAAAATACTAAATTTAAAGGAATTAGGGTGATGGAAATTAGCTGAAGGTTTACTGTAACCTGGCTAAACTCTTCACCTAGCAATAATGTAAAAATGGGTTCGCCGACAGCATTGATGCCTAACAACGCTATAAAAGTGAGTATTGTTAAATATTTCAAGGTGTCGCCTAACCAGCGATCCCTTTTTTCATGCTCACCAGCTACATGTAGTAGATTAATTGACGGGAGCAACACTGAGGCGACTAGAGCCAATAAGGCATATAACGCTAAAAAAATTGAATTTGATAAGTTAAAAAACGCAACTTGCTCAGACTCACCATTAAGTGAAGCTATCATTATCTCTCCACTTCGCCAAACTGATATCATCAATAAATTGGATATAAAAAACGACATGCCATATTTTAAATGGGAATATAGGGCTGACCTTTCTTTAAAAGCGGCTACTGGCGCTAAATATTTCCATGCAAAGATCAACAGGAAAACCATTAAAAATACTTCAACGAGAGCTAACGATATAGCGGCTTTGCCAAGATCCACGTTAACCCAGTAGAACATTAATAGAAACACTAACAAGATCCGACTACTACTGCCATGTAACAAGAAGAGTCCAATTTTGTTTAAGCCGTAAAATAAGTGCATGCATGATAACGATACAGCTCCGCAAAAGTATGCCAAGCTTAAACCTATGGCTACGTTTTGATCGAATTCAGGTTTTAAGTAGGTCAACAAGCCAAGAGTTACGGCAATAATAAATAGGCTAAAAAAAAGCCGTAGCATAAAAAACTGTGTGAATAATACTGTAACGCTTCTATGGTTTCCGTCTGCTTTAAATTCCGGTATGAACCTGACAAAAGTTTGTTGTCCTCCTAGGGTGCTGGCCAGAATTAGTAAGCCAAGGATAGATAGGATAAGTGCAAAATCACCGTATAGTTCAGGTGTCATCGAACGGGGGATTAAAGCCAGGAAAAGAATCAATCCTGTATATTCAACAAGCTTCCAAAAGGCTATAACATAGGTTGCTTTGTAGGTCAAGGTATTTTCTTTTTGCTTTTCGTTACTCAAACTTATTACCTTTATATATGACTTAAGTTTCGGAGTTTGCTTTGCCTGAAAGGCTGAATTAATGCCTACTAGTTTCTGCCTCTAAGGGGAATGTGAAGTCATCGTAAAATGGATGTTGTTCAAGTAGCACATTCTAGATTCTCAATTTTTCTTCAATGTGTAAAAAATCGTAATAAGCGCTAAACAACTTCCTCGCTATTTGTTAGCGGGAACAGCTGAAGAGTAATGGCCAGTATAGTTTACTTGACGAAGTACTGTTAAGCAGGGTAAATGTAAATATTAATTCCAGCTCAGTTATTCAAGGTGGTGGCTGGTATTTATAGATCGCAGCATGGGTGTTTCTAAAAACTTCGGTAAACCAAGGGGTCGGCGGTGTCGATTCGTTTAAAGGTAAAATCCATTTTTGAAGCTTTAGGTCGACATAATAGTCGGCTTCCGCAGCATCAAAAAACTGATTGATGTGTTCAGAAGTGGGTGAAGCCAAACGTGGAATACCGATTGATTTACGGTTTGTTAATAATGACATCATTCTAGGTTTTCTGATGACGATGGTGTCGTTTAAGGCTGTGTTATTTCGTATAAATGCAAACATTTCGACGGCTTTAGGGTGGCCTATACCATTGTCCAAGGCTTCATACGAGTGGTTCTTTATTGAATAAGCATTTGAAACAGCGGTGATTGAAAGAAGGCCTGCACTGACAAAGGTTGTAAGGTGGTATCGATTCGAACCAAAAATTCCTGATCTCAAAAAGTATTGATAGGATATTAGAGCGTAGTAAAGTATCAGTGGTAAAAGTGGTAACAGGTATCGGGTGTACGTTGGAGCACCGAAAAGCAGTAGGACGGCAACGTAACCGGCAAAGAAAATTTCCAGTACGGTTATTCTTCTTTTCAGTGCGATGAAGTAACCGAAAAAGGCTAGCAGTGTTACGAGATTGAACAATATTGTGTTGATTAATTCAAACGTCGGATTGTGATTGAAAGGCAGAAATGCCTGTAAGGCCCAACGATAGCCCTGAACTCTATGCGCGATGGCCGCGGGATCCAGACTGATAAAATCAAGGTGACTTGTCGCAGATGATTCAGCGTGTTTTTCAGAAAATTCTGCCAGGTTTTGCTGGATTGATATTGGAGTGAGGTCGGCATTTAGAAAATGATGTTGTGAACTGGCCAGCACCAAAAAAATAGCAATAGAGGCTATTGAAATTAAGGTTACTTTGCGTTTGTTAATGATTTCGTAAGTGAGTACACAAAGCGGCAAAATAATACCAATTTCACGACAGCCATAGGCTAGATACATGATGAGCCCGAGACCAAATGAGTGCCACAGCGTGCGCTGGTAAGATGGGAGTTGTGTGTTATTCGTAGACTGAACAAATAGCTGCATAAGGTGTAAGGACAGGTAACTAAAAAAAATGAAACTGAAATCAGATAGAATGTTGTTCCGATATTCCCAGAAAAAAGGATTAATTCCTACGAGTAAGATGAGGGTGATTTGTTGTGCTCTGGTAAGTTGATCATTAAAAAGCTTTGGAAATAACAGTAGTGACAAACAGAGCGATAAAATAGTCACCAGTTTCATTGCTTCAAAATCAAGCCCATTCAACCAATATATAGGGGTCAGTAGAATGGGGAAGACGGGTGGGTAGGCGTAAGGGCCGACAAACTTCGCACTGCTACTCACGATGTAACCTGTATCTAGATAATTCTTGCCTTCAATCAGATTTTTGGCGTGATGAATATACTGGCTCCAGTCACCGCTCCAGTCATGCCCGCCATACAAGGTTAAGCTGTAAAAAATACCAATAATACCCACAATAGTAAAGGTAATTGCATGGAAAGTACGGTCGGTAAATAGCTTCGGTATGACACCTAATGAGGGTGAGGCTTCCGGGTTATGTCTCATATCCTTTGCTTACCGTGACGAATTATGTTTGTTATCTGTGGCGCTTGCGATGTTTCTGAGATTCATCACAGTTTAGGGTTTTCTGCTAAAAGTGCTGCGAAATAGTCGATGG
>CAXBKC010000137.1:0-8889 GCA_963975615.1 uncultured Oleiphilus sp. | reverse complement strand
TCCATTAGTTAGTTATGGTGGTACCTCTGCTGTCACTTTAATGGCTGCATTTGGTGTGTTAATGTCAGTGCATACTCATCGTAAAATGCTCACTCGTTAGGATTTTATAATAATGATATTCAGGGAATTTTCAGTTATGTTTTTTAAAAATAGCGTTCATCAAATTCTAGCTATTTTATCTATGTCGCTGCTATGCACTAGCATGGTGTCTGCAGATTACTCGGATAATGCTAAAGCGCTTGAGCTTATTGATGAGTTAGTAAAAGAGCATGATTTTGACCGTGCATCATTAGTAAGTTTGTTTGCGGGGGCGGAACGTAAAGAAAGCATTTTAGAGTCGATAGCGAGACCTGCCGAAAAGAGGCTTGAGTGGTTTGAATATCAAAAAATCTTTATCACTAAGGATCGAATCGAAAAAGGCCGCACGTTTATTCGAGAGTATTTGACGACACTAGAAAAAGCAGAAGAGCAGTTTGGTGTCCCTAAAGAAGTTATTGCAGCCATTATTGGTGTAGAGACACGATACGGTATACATAAAGGGAGTTATCGGGTTTTGGATGCGCTTACTACACTTGGTTTTGATTACCCGCCAAGAGCAAAGTTCTTCAGTTCAGAATTAAAACATGCTTTGTTACTAGCTAGAGAGCAAGGTTTTGATATAAAAGAAATGAAAGGCTCTTATGCAGGAGCGATGGGTTATGGACAGTTTATTCCTAGTAGTTACCGACATTATGCGATTGATTATGATGGCGATAAAATTGCAGATATTTTAGATAATCCTATCGATGCGATTGGTAGCGTCGCTAACTACTTTTCAATGCACCATTGGAAAAAAGGTGAAGCAGTTGCATTTTTATTATCTGAAAAGAAGTTGGATGAAAGTGCTCAAAAGTTTACCAGTACTAGTCTTAAGCCAAGTTTTACAATCGAGCAAATAAGAGGGTCAGGGTTGCCTGTTCCTAAAAATTTAGCTGCTGAAGATATTGCTAAAATTCAGAACTATCAATTAGAAAATGGTGAGCAGAATTGGTTAACCTTACACAACTTCTATGTGATTACTCGTTACAATCATAGTCACTTATATGCGATGGCTGTCTTTGAACTTGCTCAGGAGCTAGGCCTTCCTAAATGATCATTGTTAAGCTTAAAGAGCTAAATCCGCAGACCATGTTTAATATAGTGTTTATTTTGTTTTTTTCGTTGTTTTTAGCGGCATGTGGGACCAAATCCAGGTACTCAATGGAGCATGATATTGGTCCTAAAGGTGATTTTGATACTAGTGGTGTGCCGGATGCTGTACCCGTATGGGAGCCCTTATCAAGGCAAGGCAATCGCTCTCCTTATACAGTAAGAGGTATTAAGTATCATATAGCCGACATATCTAATGGGTTTGAAGAGCTTGGCTATGCCTCTTGGTACGGCTTGAAGTTCCATGGCGAGCTAACGTCAAATGGTGAAGTTTATAATATGTATGCAATGAGTGCTGCCCATAAAAACTTACCGATTCCCAGTTATGTCCGAGTTACAAACCTTGATAATAACAAGCAAGTAATCGTTAGGGTAAATGATAGAGGGCCCTTCCACAAAGGTCGTGTAATTGATTTGTCCTATGCTGCTGCAACAAAGTTGGGTTATGCAAACAAAGGAACTGCGCGAGTAAAGGTAGAACTTATTCGCCAAGATATGAACACTACTACAAATACTAGTGTAAATGATGGCCTTAATGTTGCGGACAAAATAGCACATTTTATTCAGGTTGGCGCTTTTGCTTCAAAAAGCTCAGCAGAAAACATGCTAAGTCAGCTGAAGATCGAATATGAAGCTCAAGATGCTTTTGTTGCTAGTGCTGCTGTGGGTGGCTCTGTTATACATCGAGTTAGAGTAGGGCCATTTTATAATGAAAATGAAGCGGTGTCCTCACTCAAAAAGATTCGATTAAATGGTTTTTCTGGTGCTCAGATAATCCAGAGAGCGATATCCGCAAAAAACATATAAATTCAAAGTTACTTGTTTGTCATCTGATTCTCTTAAGGGATAGATGAATAGCTAATCAATATCAGGTAAACTTTTCCACCGTATTTTCCCCCATATATTAATTAGATGATTAGGTTTTAAGATGGTTATAAAGCAAGTTAAGTATAAGTTCCTTTTACATGTCACTACTTTCTTATCGTTCTTTTTTTCTTCGGTTATTTTTGCTTCTCCAGCGCTTATACCTTCTGCGCCTCAAGTGTCTGCTAGTTCATATATTTTGATGGATGCAGCAAGTGGTGATGTACTAATTAAGGAAGATAGCCATAAACGCCTACCGCCGGCTAGCTTAACTAAGATGATGACAGCATATATCGTTGAGCACGAAGTCGCTGAGGGTAGAATTAATTTATATGATGAAGTACCTGTTAGTGTAAAAGCTTGGAAAACGGGTGGTTCAAAAATGTTTATTAAGGAAGGAACAAAAGTTGTTCTGGAGGATCTGCTCAAGGGTGTGATTATTCAGTCTGGCAATGATGCTAGTATTGCTTTAGCTGAATATGTTGCAGGAAGTGAATTAGCTTTTGCCGATATTATGAATCAACAGGCTAAGTTATTAGGCATGAAAGACAGTCACTTTGAGAATGCAACTGGCCTACCTTCTGAAAATCACTACTCTACAGCCTATGACTTGGCGATTCTTGCCAAGGCAACCATTGCCAATTACCCGGAGCAATATAAGCTCTATGCAGAAAAATACTTCACATATAATGGCATCAGACAGCCTAATAGGAACAGATTATTGTGGCGTGATAAGAGTGTCGATGGCTTAAAAACTGGTCATACAGAAGAGGCTGGATACTGCTTAGTAGCCTCTGCAGAGCGAGAAGGCATGAGGTTGATTAGTGTTGTTATGGGTACAAATAGTGAAAATGCCCGCGCCCAAGAGAGCCAGAAATTATTGAATTATGGCTTTAGATACTTTGAAACACATAATTTATATAAGACTGGCATATCACTAGTAGAGTCTCCTGTTTGGTTAGGTTTGGCTGATACGGTTCAGCTAGGTTTAGCTAAAGATGTTGTTATTACTATTCCTCGTGGTCAGAAAGACCAGTTAAAAGCTGAACTTTTAGTAGATCCTGTAGTTAAGGCACCACTCAATGTAGGTCAAAATATTGGTACTCTCGAAGTCAGCCTTAAAGGTGAGGTTTTAGTGTCGGAGCCTCTAGTAGCACTTGAGCCCGTTCCAGAAGCAGGTTTTTTTAAGCGGATTTGGGATTCAATTAAATTATTCTTCATTGGCTTATTTTCTTAAGGTGTATGATGGAAGAAACTGCTCCTAAAATCGAGTTTCCATGTGATTACCCTATTAAAGCAATCGGTGTAAATCATGTTGACTTAAAAAAAATTGTTATGGATATTGTTCGTGCACATGCACCTGATGTAGACGATTCAGTTGTTGTCTTAAACCCAAGTAGAAATGGAAACTTTGTCTCTGTACGATTTTCAATTTTTGCATCAGGCGAACAGCAACTTAAATGTATTCATCAAGACCTAATCGCTTCCGAGCATATTAAAATGGTGCTTTAATCTAAGCTCTATCATTATTGGAGAATGGTATGACTGTATTATCTTCAGCTCTTCCTGCAAAAGGGCAACATTTGACTGTGAAAATGCTTCATGGCTTACAGCCTTACGAAAAGACCTGGCATAAGATGCAGGCCTTTACAGATGAGCGAAGTGTTCAAACTGAAGATGAAATATGGATATTACAGCATGAGCCTGTTTTTACTCAGGGACAGGCAGGTAAGGAAGAACATATCCTTACGCCAGGTGATATACCTGTTGTTAATGTTGATAGGGGTGGTCAGGTTACATACCACGGGCCAGGGCAGTTAGTCGTTTATTTAATGCTTGATATCGATCGTATGAAAATCGGCCCTAGGCAGTTAGTTACACTGATTGAGAATGCGCTTATTCATACCCTTGGTAAATATGATGTAAAGGCAACAACACGCAGCGATGCACCTGGTGTCTATGTCAATGAATCAAAAATTGCTTCTCTTGGGTTAAGAATTAGAAAAGGTAGATCTTTTCATGGCTTAAGTTTGAATCTTGATATGGACTTAGAGCCATTTGATAGAATCAACCCCTGTGAAATTCAATCATCTTTTGGTTATGACGGTATCGTGATGACGTATGAAGAAACCGTATGAGATTAAAATTAGATGAATAATGATGAGCTTAAATCAAAGCCTTTAGCAGACGATAAAACTTCGGCTGACCCTAAAGTTAGACATAAAGTTATTCAAGGTGAAAAGTTACGTGGTGCTGAAAAAGTTGCGAGAATTCCGGTAAAAGTAATTCCGACAGAAACAATGTTACGTAAGCCTGACTGGATACGAGTACGAGTGCCCGCAACGCCTAAAATCGATGAAATAAAAAAGAAGCTTAGAAAGCATAATCTCCACAGTGTTTGTGAAGAAGCGTCTTGCCCGAATTTAGGTGAATGTTTCGGCGGTGGAACAGCGACATTTATGATAATGGGCGATATCTGTACCCGACGTTGCCCATTTTGTGATGTGGCTCATGGGCGTCCAAACCCATTGGAAACAAATGAGCCAGAAGAGTTAGCTATCGCTATTGCTGATATGGCATTAAATTATGTGGTTATCACCTCTGTTGATCGTGATGACCTTCGAGATGGTGGAGCCACGCATTTCGCAAACTGTATCACCGAAATTAGAACAAGATGTAAGGATATACAAATTGAGGTGCTGGTGCCCGACTTTAGAGGCCGCAAGGAAGTAGCTGTTGATATCTTGAAAGATAGCCCTCCAGATGTGTTTAATCATAACCTCGAAACAGTGCCATCGTTGTATAAGAAAGTTCGTCCAGGTTCTGACTATGATTATTCACTTAAACTATTGAAAGCTTATAAGGCCGTGGCGCCTAATGTGCTTACAAAATCCGGTCTGATGTTAGGTATTGGCGAAACACTAGAAGAAGTCGAGCAAGTGATGCGTGATCTTCGAGAGCATGATGTCGATATGCTCACTCTGGGTCAGTATTTGCAGCCTAGTAAAGATCACCTAGCGCTGGTACGTTATGTAAGGCCAGAAGAGTTTGATGAGTTGGCAAGGCTCGGAAAAGAACTTGGTTTTAAGCATGTTGCAAGTGGGCCTTTGGTTAGGTCGTCTTATCATGCAGATAAACAAGCCAAAGGAGAGGCTTTACCCGTAGCCTAAATTCATGCCATATAAACCAGCATCTAAACTAAATGACATCAAAAAAGCGGTTTCCCCAATTAAAACTGGAAGCTTTGAAAGAAGGTTGAGTTTAACAAAAGCTGGTTTACTGGTTGGAACGAAGATGGCTGGTCATATGACTAGCACTCTTTTTTCGTCCAAAGAAACGAAAGTAGAAAAACGTAAAAAAGTATTATCTGAACAGGCACACTATTTAGTTGCTGAATTAGGCAAGCTAAAGGGTAGCGTTGTTAAAATTGGGCAGGTGATGGCTCTTTATGGAGAGCACTTCTTGCCGCCAGAAGTGACAGAAGCACTTCACACCCTCGAAGAAAATACCCACGCACTCGATTGGCCAATTATTCACGAAATTTTAATCCAAGAATTAGGGCAATCTAGAGTTGATACGTTAGATATCGAGCAAGAACCAATTGGTACTGCATCGTTGGGGCAAGTTCATAAGGCAGTTATAAAAGAAACAGGCGAGGTGATTTGCCTAAAAGTTCAGTATCCTGGCGTTGCGCAGGCGATAGATTCAGATTTAAACGCCGTTGCTCAGCTACTTAAACTTGCACGCTTGGTTTCTTTTGGACCTGCTTTTGATGATTGGCTCGAAGAAGTGCGTACTATGATGCACCGTGAGGTAAATTACTTATTAGAAGCAGAGACGACAGCGCGCTTTTTTAAGATGCTCAAAAGTGATCCACGTTTCGTCGTTCCTTCAGTCTACTTCGAATACTCTACTAATACAGTCTTAGCAACCAGCTTTGAATCTGGTGAAAATATCTCTAACCCCAAAGTAAGCAGGTTGTCTCAAACGCGAAGAGATAAGCTTGCAAAAGCCGCGTTATCCTTGTTTCTTGAGGAGTTATTTGTTTTGCATGAAATTCAGACAGACCCTAATTTTGGAAATTATCGGATTAGGATTTCTGAAACGGATCAGTTAGATAAAATAGTTCTGCTAGATTTTGGTGCTGTTCAAAAGTATTCAAGCCAGTTTATTAATCCAGTATGCGAAATGATTTGCTCTTCTTTTAATGAGGATATTGACGGTGTTATCCAGGGTGGAATCGCCTTAAATTTTATGAGATCTGATTGGCCACAAGCCGTTTTAAATGAGTTTGCCAGTGTATGTATCGCAGTACTTGAGCCATTAGCTAAAAATAAGCCTTTAGCCGGGCCGGAATCCTTCAATGCAGCAGGGGAATACTGTTGGAAAAAAAGCAACTTACCAACCCGAATTGCAAGACGTGCAGGGATGTCTGCCATAAGCCGATACTTCAAGGTGCCACCCAAAGAGTTCGTTTTTCTTAATCGTAAATTAGTAGGTGTATATACTTTTATTTCTGTTCTAGATGGGCAGTTTAATGGCGACGTGATCTTATCGCCTTATATAGATACATTTTTACAGCAAAACTAAGCCTCACATATAGAAACAGTCGTCGCAAAACTAGTACAAATCCATTAGAATGCGCACTTTTCGATATCAAAATACTGTCCATTGTATACTTTGTTTATTTGCTCCTTACATTCTTGATTTTATTCGTGTAGAGCATCAATAGTTCTTTGTGACTCAATACAACGTTTTATAGAGTAAGCTGACCCTGTGAGTAATCTTAATAATATTCGTAATTTTTCTATCATTGCACATATAGATCATGGCAAATCAACCTTAGCGGATCGTTTTATTCAAGTTTGTGGTGGTTTAACGGCTAGAGAAATGTCGGCGCAAGTTCTTGACTCTATGGATATTGAAAGAGAGCGCGGTATTACAATTAAGGCGCAAAGCGTCACGCTGGATTACACAGCGAATGATGGACAAGTTTATCAACTGAACTTCATCGATACGCCAGGACATGTAGACTTTTCTTATGAGGTTTCAAGATCGCTTTCAGCGTGTGAAGGTGCCTTGTTAGTGGTTGATGCAGGTCAGGGGGTTGAAGCACAGTCAGTGGCAAACTGCTATATATCTATTGAGCAGGGCCTAGAAGTACTACCTGTACTTAACAAAATGGATTTACCACAAGCAGATCCAGATCGTGTAAAAAAAGAAATTGAAGATATCATCGGTATTGATGCAAGTGGTGCGATTCCGTGTAGTGCTAAGAGTGGAATGGGTATCAATGATGTACTTGAAGCGATAGTCAAAATTATACCTCCACCAGAAGGTGAAATTGACGGACCACTTCAAAGCCTTATTATTGATTCATGGTTCGATAACTATCTAGGTGTTGTCTCTTTAGTTCGGGTTAAACACGGTACGCTGAAGAAAGGTGACAAGATTTATATCAAATCAACCGGGAAGTCACATTTAGTCGATTCAGTTGGTGTATTTACACCTAAGAGAAAAGAAACCAGCATTCTTAAAGCCGGTGAAGTCGGCTTCGTTGTTGCTGGCATTAAAGACATTCATGGTGCCCCTGTCGGAGACACCATCACGCATGCTAAAACGCCAGATGTTGATCAATTACCTGGTTTCAAAAAAGTACAACCGCAAGTCTATGCTGCTTTATTCCCTGTTAGTTCTGATGATTATGAAAGCTTCCGTGACGCCTTAGGAAAACTCACCTTAAATGATGCATCTTTACAGTATGAGCCTGAAACCTCAGAAGCTTTAGGTTTTGGCTTTCGTTGTGGTTTTTTGGGTATGCTCCATATGGAAATTATCCAGGAGCGACTAGAGCGTGAATATGATCTAGATCTACTGACAACAGCACCCACCGTTATATATGAGTTGGTACTGAAAAATGGTGAAACTATCAAGGTAGATAACCCTTCACGATTGCCAGATCCTGCTTTAGTAGAAGAAATGCGTGAACCTTATGTTCAGGCAAATATTTTGGTACCTCAAGATTATTTAGGGAATGTTATTAGTCTTTGTGTAGAAAAACGCGGCATACAAAAAGATATGCAATTTCTGGGTGGACAAGTTTCTTTGCGTTATGAGCTGCCAATGAACGAGGTCGTATTAGACTTTTTCGATAGGATTAAATCTGTTAGTCGTGGCTTTGCCTCTTTGGATTATCACTTTATTCGCTTTGAAGCATCGAGTTTGGTGAAGTTAGACGTGCTAATCAATGGCGAAAAAGTAGATGCATTGGCGCTTATTATTCATAAAGATAATGCCAGTACAAAAGGTCGCTTATTAACAGAAAAAATGAAAGAACTAATTCCACGGCAAATGTTTGACGTCGCTATTCAAGCAGCCATAGGCGGGCAGATTGTTGCTCGTCAGACAGTTAAAGCATTAAGAAAGAACGTAATTGCAAAATGTTATGGTGGCGATATAAGTCGTAAGAAGAAATTACTACAGAAGCAAAAAGAAGGGAAAAAGCGTATGAAGCAAGTTGGAAATGTTGAAATTCCACAGGCTGCGTTCATGGCTGTCCTTAAAATTGATAGCTAAATTTAGCGTTATTAATACTGACATAAACTACTAAGGGGCCCTTATGGACTTTGATTTTCCATTAATTCTCGTCGTTCTTACCTTTGTCACGGGAGTTATTTACTTAGTTGATGTCCTTTGGCTTTCTTCTAAGCGTAATCAGACAGAAGAGTCTGAGCGAGATGAGTCGTCTGATATTGAAGCACCTGCACCGTGGATAATTGAAACTTCCCGTTCTTTTTTTCCGGTATTGGCTATAGTTTTAGTATTACGTTCTTTTTT
>CAXBKC010000136.1:0-8892 GCA_963975615.1 uncultured Oleiphilus sp. | reverse complement strand
AAGGATCAGGTGAGAGCGCTGTAAAACTGACTATCCCAGAGATGAATGAAATGAGCAGGTAAATCACGCTGAATAAAATCACCGTTAATGGGTAGCTTCCCAAAAAAACCTAATTTGGATATGTTTTCTATATGGCAGCCGGACATGTGAATTGTATCCTGGAACCTAATCGGTAAGGGTTGTAAGCCGCGCCAGCAGTTAGCGAGTATAAAGCTGAGTAACCACTTGCTCTAAAGTTTATCTTGTATTTTGAGTTACCTGAAATGCGTCTCACCTGGACCTTATCGAGTAAACGAAACCAAGCCCAATCCCCATTTTCATAGATTGTAATATCATTGCCGTCGACTTGTTTTAATGTCATGTCAGTCCCTGAACCCGGATTCGGGCCGGGCCAAGTAAGGTGATCCGGAAGAAGCGGGCCAAACTCGTAACTAACAGTTTGACCATCAAGGTTTAGATAGAAACCACGTAAACCACTATCCATTTGTCGAGGTTCGACTTTAAATGTGGTGCTTACCTGTTTAGATCCATCTTTGAAAAATGATTTTCTAATATAGTGTGCTTTTTCAAATGCAGCTAAAGCTTCAGATGAAATACTGATTAGTTGCTGATGAGAGCTATGTACCCGCCATGGTGATTTAGAGGTATCAATATATTGTTTTAAATTCTTGGAGAAAAATGAATCGAGTACGCCATTGTAGCCAAAGACCTGACCAAAATCAGATAAAGTAATTTCTGATTCGGACCCTTTCACAAAAGGATAGTTATCTCTTACGGCATTCACGCAGAGTTCATAGGGCTCCTGAGCCCATTGTTGGTTCATGTGAATCATGACGCCACCTAATGCAAGGGTGCCTGTGCGATCGGCAACACTACTCATGTAAGGTGAAATAAACAGGCTAGGCTGTGCCTTGGCGACTTGACGCGTATTCTGAAGTTTTATTTCACCATCTTTAACCATTGATGGTGCTAGTGCGCCATCTCTTGAGCTTACAGATACCTTGTTCATAAAAGCATACAGCTCGGAAAACTGAGCAAGCACATGACGAAGTGGGATTGTTCCACCTTCGGTTTCAGGGGTAATAAGTTTATGTAGATCACTAAATGCAGCAGTGATCGGGTCTGAGTGCTTAGTGACTGACTCTGGCAAGTTTTCTACAGAAGTGCCGAGCATTCTATTAAGTTTATCTTTTGCTTGTTGAAATTTAGAGTTGTCAGCAAGGTTATCTTCATAGGCATTAACACCCAACTCAGTTTCTGCTTTTATCGCTTCTAATAATTGTTGTAAAGGCGATGGGGCGCTTTGTCCGGATAGTATGTGTAGTGCATTAGCTGCATCGTCATAGTTTGTGAATGGCGCTATATCAATGTCGTTAAGAAGATTTTTGTATTTATTGATATAGCTATTTCTGTACAGGGTTTTAACGGCCTTGACCAGAGATGGTTTGTCGATCGTTCTATTATGTTTATAGTTGTCTCCATAGACCCAGGATTCCTGAATCACTTCATCAGTCGCTTTTTCGATCTCTTCATTCAGTATGATGTCGTAAGCTTTTTTTGTATAAAGTCCTTCAATACCCTCAGCTAAAGATAGCCCACTCTTGCGAACGAAAACAGTTTCTGCAAGTTGTTGTCCCGCATTATCAAAAATAGTGAAAGGACTAACCCCTTTCAGATCAACTTGCTGTAATCGGCTGAATACAGTCTGATCCAAAGGCGTATTTGTAAGCTTATTCTGACTCTGCTCGATTAGTTGAGAATCAAGTATTATCGGTAAAGGGGTAGGTCGATTTTCAAATAGTACGTTTATATGATCAGACAAGGTATCGTATTCTTTACTCGTTAAATCTGCTGCTGCACTCTGTAACCAACTGATACGGTAGAATGTACTCACTTCTTCTCCACGAAAATGCTCTTCAGATCCAAGCATCAGATAGGTTCTCAAGGCGGCATAGGTGTAATTTTTATCCGTCTGGTCGTTGGCAAGTTTATCTTCTGTATCGACCATAAGACGCGATAATAAGATTTTATTAAGCGTGCCTTGGTATGTAGAAATAGTGGCGTCACTTATTTTTTCACTTTGAGAAAGCCCTAAACCGAACATAGAGCTAGCAGAACTGTCTTGTTCATCATATCCAGAAGGAAGTGCTCGAGCAGCATTCAAAATAGGAAGAATTTTACTCGGATTAAGTTCAGAAGGTGATAATCCCTTGATAAGCTCTTCGAGTGAGGCAAGCTTTGAAGATGCTTGATCAATCAATTTGAGATTATTGCTGTATGAAACACCCCAGCTTGCAAGAAGTAGGCTTGATGCGAGAGTAATTGCTGCGATCGCTGCAGTGTTATATAGCTTTAATTTTTTTTCAAATTTAATATCGGTACCAACAAGGCCACTTTCTTTAAAGACGATATTTTCGAACAGGTTCTTGATAAAGAAGCTTTTACCTTTGCCTTGAGAAGTAGGAAGAGAGTTGGGGCCAGAAAGTTTATTCATTAATCTGTCTATCGGTGTGCCTTCTTGTGTGCCACTACAAAAATAGCAACCGCGAAGCATCAGTTGTTGCGAGTAACGACTATTCTCGAATACATCGACCAAAAACAACTCTACAAGAGGCTTAACGCTTTGTAGTTGTTTCGGAAAAGAGCCAATTTTTTGCGCACGTTGCTGATCACGTTCTTGATGTAAGCGAGGAATAGATCTTTCATTCAAAACTTTAAGAAGTTGGTCATATTCAGCTGAAAAAGATGCTAGTTGTGTTGCGGTGCTTTGGCCTTTTTCATAAGGGAAAGTGATGCCCCATACTTGTTCTCGTTCAGTTTTACTGAAATTATCGAAATATTCTTCAAAGCCAGAGATAAGATCACTTTTGGTTATCAATACATAAACAGGGAACTCAATTTTGAATACATCTTTTAATTCTTGTAAGCGATTACTGATAGCGGCTACATGTTTGGCACGTTGATCTGTCGTCTGTAAAAGTAATTCCTGTAAGCTGATGGTAACGAAAACACCATTAATTGGGCAACGCTTCCGGAATTTTTTGATTAGTTGAAGGAAGTCTAGCCAAGCTGAACTATCAACCTCCTTATGGCTGTCTTGTGTTGTATATCGACCAGCAGTGTCGATGATGATGCCTTTGTCAGTGAACCACCAATCACAGTTACGAGTGCCACCAATACCTTGAACTGAACCTGCACCAAACTCTTTAGATAAAGGGAATTTTAAACCGGAATTTAGCAAGGCTGTGGTTTTTCCGCTTCCCGGAGGGCCAATTATTATGTACCAAGGCATCTCATAAAGGTTAAACTTTTGACCGATATTTTTACTTGCTTTTTTAAGGCTCGAGAAAGCTTCTTTAAATTTGAGCTCAAGGGTATCTCTTTCATTTTTCGTAATATCTTCGTTATGGCTGGCGTTTTTAACGAAAAGATTGTCTAAAAACCCACTTTCTTCATTTCTGGATTTAATGATTTTAAATAGCTTTATAGTCAGCCATATAGTTAAAGTAAAAAAGATCGTAACCCATCTTGATGATTTGGACGCTAGCGGCGTCCATTCAGCTATTGAAATAAGGGGGCCAGCAAAGTAAATAACAATAGAAATGGCAATTGCTGACAGAATAGTTAGCGTCCAATTATTAAAAATAATAGTTTTAATTGTCTTCATGTTATTTAAGTTTGCTCTGGTCAGTTGGAATAAAGTAAAACTTCTACACGACGATTTTTTGCTTGATTATTAGTGCTGGAATTTGAAAATAAGGGTTGTAGTGCTGCCATGCCTTCAGCTTTGATAGCTCGATCTCCGACATTTTTCTGGAGAAGGTTGGCGACAGATTCTGCTCTTTTCTTAGAGAGGTGCTGGTTGGAAGGGAATTCCATTGTGCGAATAGGGACGTTGTCAGTATGTCCAACTACTTTGATAGGACCTTTAATTTGTTTGATTGCTGCTGATACGCGGTTGATAAGGTCTATGTTAATGACTTTTGCACTTCCAGAATCAAAAAGTCCATCTCCAAATAATATAAATTTGATGCCATCCGGGGTTCTCTCAATATCAATTGAACCTATGGCAAGGTCATTAGCAAGAAGCTCCAAGGGCTCTGGTTGAACAGGTTTCAAACTTACAACTCTTTTCTTCTCTATCAAAGCGGGGATGGTTTGCTTGAGTTCAAATGCCTGAAAAGATATGGGGTCGGATTTATCATTGAGATCTAAGAGCATTATCCCGTAAGCTGAAATTAGTACTACTATCGACAGCACTCCAGTCAGAATTAATGCTTTACCCTGAGTTATTGGGCTTGTTCGTGTTTCAATGCCTTCAGTAATAACCGAAAGTGGCATCTCCTGGTGCTGTCGTATTTGTCGTATATGTTGATACAGATTTTCTTGTATGCTGCTGATTTGACTTACTCCATCAGCTTGCATCCGAAATTTACCGAGATAACCGTAAGCTAAACAAACATAGACAAGTTCAATCAGATCAATATAACGGGCACTTTGTTGCTCAATTTTTTTCAAAATATCAAAAAACTTTGTTCCACCTTGAGACTCCTTATGGAAAAAGCTCAATAGCGATTTTGTACTCCATTGACTGGAACCACCCCATGGCGTATTTAGTATCATTTCATCAATGAAGGAACAGATTAAGTAACGGGAGGTGACGATGATTTCTTCGGCCTGTCCTGCTTTTCTAAGAGTTTCACCAATCTCTTTTATTTGGATAACAAAGTCATTAAATAGCTGAGACAGTTCTGGCGGATTTTGTAACTGCCTCAGTTGGGATGCATAGCCAATAATGGCGAGACTGCTGCCAAGAATACAATTTCGTTCGGCTTGTGCTAAATGCTCTAAGTGTGGAAGTCTAAGGTTAGGTGTTTGGATGCTTATTTCGGATTGTTGACTGTTGCCATACGCACCAACAGGTGCAGCCTGATTAGACATATTTCGTTCCGAAGAGCCACCTGGGTTCGGTAGAATTACTGTTTTATCAGAGGAAAAAGGATCAAATTTATCGTCATCGTTAGGCATAATTATTATTCCTTGATAGCCCAAAATTCCAACTCTAAACCACTATACTCTCCACCGATATGGAGTGCGAACCCTGTTGAGTTTTTCAAGTCCTGCCAAGTATCACTATCACGGTCTAATTGGAAGTAGACGTGCCCTGAATGATAAGGGATCTTTCTGGGAGCAACAGGAAGAGTTGTTATGCTTATACCAGCCATACCAGACATAACCAAGTCTCTTATTTTTTCAATTGAGGTTATTTTTATTTGGTTAGGGAAGGTTTTTCTAAGCTCTTCTGCAGGTACGTTCGCTTTGACAGCTAAGATAAACACACTACTGGTAATGAGAGCTGGGTCGTTAACAAGCGCACGATATATTCCATACTTTGGATCTTTTAATGGTAGGTTGATGGCTTGAGGGTCAGTCATTGTACTTAGCTGTTCTTTGAGTAGTGTAACTACATCATCAAAACATTCAGACAGCTTGTCATGTTTATAGGGTATCAGTGAAGCTGGTTTACGCGGTTCCGAAAATGTTGAAAGTTCACCCGCCAATTGTATGACAAATCGATAAAAATCTTCAGGGTGTAACATGGGTAGAGCATTCAGGTGTTTAAATAATGGGATATTGCGATTTATAGTCTGGAGCAATAAAAAATCAGCAACTTCTGCTGCGCCACCGGTACCACTTGCTGTAACTCTGGCAGCAAGGTTAGTTGAACGGTGCTCTAATAGGTTTGCAATTTCATTTAAATAGTTTTTTAAATGCAAGGCATTTATAGCATTAAGGTAGGGCGCAATGAAGCGCTTATTTAATATGAGCTGCTTTTCTTTATTACACTCAACGACATGTGAGACTGCGATACAGCAGTAGTCAGAGCGCTTGTCATCCTCCTTCAAAGAGGAAAAATTGAGTTTGCCAACCTGTAAGAGGTTTGTTTGTTGGGTATGGCTGGCAACGTCAGGAAGCTCATCCTGTGCAGGCTGGTAACGAAAAACACCAGACTCTGTTTCAAACTCTTTATATTCCCGATTCAGGGATCGAACAGGCAAACTAAGGTAGATTAATTGATCAAGCACGCCTTCTTCAATATCAATAGGTGCTGGCGCTGGGGTATCGGCTGGAATGTTGAATGGTGTACCGTCAGGCATAATACCACTAGCTGAAGTGATGGCAAATTTGCCGATATTTAACAAATCATTATCAATTGTTAGCTCAAAAAAGCCCCAGCTATAGGTATTTGTGAATTGTGATACTTGAGAAATATAGTTTTCGAGGTAGCGTTCCTGTTGCTGAAAATGAACGGGTTTAACGAAAAGGCCTTCTGACCAAATAGTTTTATTTTTCCAGGTCATTTTATGATTTCCATTTACATTCGTTAGTTATTGTCAAAACAATAAGAATTGTTATTTTTTGGTGTGCTTGATTTATAGCTGTCAGGCTTATGTCAGTTGTCTATAAAGATGTACGCTTATTCATTACCAAGATCTAATTGAATAGATAACCTATCAACTTTTATCGTAATAGGGTCCCACAATCCGGGCCCAGTACAAAAAAAGCATTTTTCAGGTATTGGTTTTATATCTTTCCATGTCGCATTTTGGAGGTGTCGAAATGCTGCGACGACACCAATATACTTCAGGCCCATAGGTACTTCTTCTTCGAGTTCTATTGTTTGACCTGGTAATAATTGATGGCTACTAATATGTAAAATACTATCGCCTAATACCTTGTCTGTATATTTATATAAATCTGCAAAGCCTGCTTGTGAGAACTCAGTATCAGATTTCAAATAATAAACTTTTATATTTACTGGCTTGTATTCGCCTTTAATATCTGGATTTAAAACGCTTGTGGCTTGAATGTTTCCCTCAATATCCATTGATATTGTCTGGTTACTTCCACATCCACTCACAATAATAAATGAACTGAGGCAAACTAGAAAATAGAAATGTGTTGTGATTTTTTTAACGATGCCAAAGGGCCTATTCATAGTTCTATCTGCCATTTTGTTTGTTGTTGGAAATGTAAGCTTCATAGCCTTTCACAAAATCATCCCCGAACATATCGATGAATGAGTTACTGGAATTTTCGGTAATGTGTTGATAGGTCTCTTTATAGTATTCCCATTTTTTTGCAGAACTAATTTTGCCAAAAATATTTTTTTTAGTTTCTAGATTTTCAATTTTAGTTTCTATTGCTTCCGGGCTAATTTTTTTCAGCATGGCATTGAGGCCTGTTTGAATGCCCATTATTAATGCCGCTTCATGTTGTGTGAGATCCTGAAAGGCCTGCTTAATTGCGTCTTCGGGAGAAAGAAATCCAGGCCTTTGATTAATGAGTAGATTGTGAAATGCATCTTGCAAGTTTATCGAAAACTTGAGTGGGTTGTTCTCAACCTGCTGCAGAATTGTTTGTGACGCACGAAGTTCATTTTTTATTTGTGAGCGAGAACGCAATGTTGCAAGAACACCTTCTATTACATGGGGTAAAAGTGCAAGTGACTGATCAACAAAAGCAGAGTCCTTTAGTAAGGACGTGTCAAGTCCATTTTTCTGAAATGATGCCATAGCTAGAGTGAGTTGGTCAGATTCGTAGTTAGTATCATTATCATTTTGCGTGTTAATTTTTTCTTTAAGCTTAGTCGATGGCTGCTGTATAGGTTTTTCCCGCTCGTTAACTTTATGTGATTGCTCAAAGTTGTGCTCTGTCGGCTTATCTGGTTCTGGTTCTGGATCAGTGGTGACAATAAGTGTTTGCTGAGATGCTAAGTCTGCTTCATCTGCTAGAGTAGAGCCTGTATCTTCCATTGGGATAGCTGGCTTTTCTTCAATTATATTTTGATTTGTTGGCTGTGCAGGACTAAAGCACGTTTCATCCCAGTTATCCGGTATGGTTGAACTTGATTCAGGCGGGGCGGTATGCGTACTTGGGGCAATGAAAGCATCTGCGACAGAGGGGGATGGCGCGCTTTCGAAAGCCTGTTGATCTTGGGTTAATGGGGCAGCTTGAGAATCAGCAAATAGGTCCTCTGGCAAGCTGTTGTTGCTAGTGATGGACTCATTTGGAGAAGTTAAGCCTAATAAATCCAGAGGGTCATTTGAAGAGTCGCTTAAAAAAGACTGATCCTGCTCTGGCAGTGGTTCCTCGAAGGTGTTCTCTGTTGATAATGGTGACAGAGTACTCTGGCTATCTTGTGATATTTCGACGTTTATAGAAATTAAGTAGAGACCAATTGACAGTGTTTGTGCATTAACTAATGGTGCTGTGCATCCCGTACCTAATGGTACCTTCGAGCCATCAATATAGACGCCATTAGTAGATAAGTCGGTGATAAAAAAATTGTTATCCTGAAAAGAAATAAGGGCGTGCTGTGATGAAACGGTTTCTTCGGGTAAAACCCAGTCATTCCTGCTGGCCCGCCCAATAGTTCCACCATTGGTATTAAATGTTTTTGTCGCTTGAGAGCCCATCAGTTCTTTTTGTGGGCTGGTGATTGATAGAGTTAAACTTGTCATCATCCTGCCAGTTAAGGCTTCCTAGTCGTCAATAGGTTAATGTTTATCTAAGGATATTATTGTTCTTTTCGTCAAAGAAAAAAATAGAGTCTTCCTAAGAGCATAATCGTTAAAAATCATAATACAAAAAACTTGAAGTTACACCTACTTCAGTAGATTGATTACAAGCATTTTTAGTACTGTAAACAAATAAAGTAAAAATTTGGGAGCTAATCTTATTTATACAGTTTTGACACTTGTTGACAAAATAATCGCAATACTATTATATGAGAAACTAATTGGCTCATGTGTTATCACTTGATTGTAAGTGTCTGAATTTAGCAGTATTTGGCTTTTAGCCGACTATAGATTAAATTCAGACACTTAC
>CAXBKC010000135.1:0-8911 GCA_963975615.1 uncultured Oleiphilus sp. | reverse complement strand
TAACTGTTCTGGCATTCGCCACGCCTTGCTTGCCAATCTTGCGGAACAAAAGGTCGAATTCTTGAAGCTGCAGCGTCGGTACCGCGGTGAATGGTAAAGCAGGGTTCACTATGACAACGGTACTCACCACCCTCATAGTAACCACCAATAAAATCTAACTCTGGTTCGGAGGCTGTTTCAGAAAACGCAGGAGGAGCGAATATAAGAATAGATAGAGACAGTAGAGAGACACGTAACCCTTTAACAGTAACAACAAACACGAAAAGCGACTCATTATACTGCCGGCTTAGTTTGAGCAAACTGGACATTAGCAAATAAAAGAAGGACATTCCTTGTAACTCTTAGTCAAAGTGAAACGACAACTAGGGCACTAATTAAACATTAATCAAATAGCTTTAATATGATGAAAGCAAAGGCTTTAGCCTGTGTCGCACCCTATTAACCGAGCAACACTAAACCTTATCGACCCAATTGTTAAGTATTTTTCATTATAGATGTGACTTGTTTATTATCAAAACGGGTGCACGTCTCAAATCTGCGGGCTATGCATTATCTTGCTAGGTTTTTAAAGCGAGGTATTAGATAATAGATGACGTTTTTTTCAAGGATTGATGCTGGTAAATCATGTTTATGTTTTTTGTAAGAACCTTAATTTTGTTACTCTGTTTTAGTCAATTTAGTTTGGCCGAAACACTTGAAAAGCGAAAAGTTTGCATTTGGGACCCTGTTGGTACACAAGGCCCTGTATGGTCATTTTTTACTGACCTGGTTGCCAAAGCTATTCCTTGGGGTCTCGACCTACAATTTATCCCTTATGCCGATGAAAACAAGGTTGCAAAAGACCTTAAAGCTAAGCTATGTGATATTGGCATTGTCACAGCCATTCTATCTCGAGATTTTGTCCAATTTGCAGGTACTCTTGATGCTATTGGCGGTATCACATCAGAAAAAATGCTAAAGAAAACGCTAGCCACGATCACCTCCCCTAAAGCAACGGATTTAATGTCGAGCGATGACTACGAAGTTGTTGCGTCTTTACCCGTCGGCTCTATGTTTGCTTTCGTAAATGACAAGGCCATTGATAGTATTGATAAGTTTCGTGGTAAAAGAATCGGTATTCTGAATGGCGACATACAAACCCAAATGTTTGCAGAATTAACCGGTGCCATTCCTATTCAAACATCATTATCCACGTTTGCCAGCCACTTCAATGAAGGACATATTGACATCACATTTATGCCGGCACTGGCTTATGAAACGTTTGAGCTTTATGACGGCCTAGGAGACAAAGGAGGGATCCTGGATATACGGCTTTTTTACGGTATGATTCAAATAGTCTCCCGAAAGTCTGAATTCTCAACTGAGTTCGGTGTCAAAATGCGCAAGTATCTATACAGAAAATTACCGACAGCAATATCTCTCATAGATACGGCAGAAGCCTCTATCCCTAGAAAATACTGGATAAAAACCACTCAGGAAAACAAGGATAGCCTAGAAGAACTATATAAAAATATTCGTCTGACGCTAAAAGTAAACAACAAGTTTGATAGTCGTGCACTGTCCCTGCTTTGGAAAATACGCTGTCAGACCGAGCCTAAAAGAGAAGAGTGCGCTCAACCAAGTCATTAGTATTTAATTTTAATAGACTCATAAAAATCAATTTATAGCTTCAGTTTTACTGTTAAAGCAGAGACTAACTAATACTGTTCCTGCTTTAACCAACTATCAACTATACACTTTCGCTTCACCTTCAGGGCGTGTTTTGAATCGCTTATGTAGCCATAAATACTGATCTGGATGCTTTTTAACCGCGCAAGCTAAGTGCATATTCCAAAGAATTGCATCAGCTTGCGTGTCTTCGCCAAAGTTTTCCAGAATGGGGGAGAATGCTATTTCATATTGACCATTTGGGTGACGAAACTGACTTACCACCAGCACATTCGCTCCCGACTCTCTTGCAATCCAGCTCGGCGCTGAAACACAACCAGCTTGCACGCCGAAGAAAGGGGCAAACAAGTCGCATTTATTACCGAAATCCTGATCGACGGCATACCAGACTTGACCACCGTCATGGATAAACGCCAACATATCTTTCAAACGCTTCTTATCAAAAGCCTGAATACCATAATGCCTACGCCGTCCTTGCTCAATCATTCTATCAATCACAGGATTATCATGCGGTCGGTACATATAACCGGGCTTATCAAGATGCGAGGCAAAGAAAGGTAAAGCCAAATCAAAAATACTGAAGTGTCCACCAATTAACAATAAACCGCCTGAGCGCGCCTTAGCTTCGAGAAAGTGCTCTTCTCCTGTGACAATTAAATTATCAACATAAGGCTGAACATCTCCCCACCAAGAATGAGTGGTTTCCATTAAGCCCTGAGTACAGGCAACAAATGTTGCTTCGACTATCGCTTCGCGCTCTGGCTCAGTTAATTCAGGTAGACAAAGTTCAAGATTCTGCCGCGCTACTTTTGCCCTTTTTGGCAGCTTTCGATAAAACAATCGACCTAAACGGCTTCCGAATTTTTGTTTATTCTGCATCGACAACAGAGAAAAACAATAAAGCACAAAAACAACTAACCATGAAAGGATAAAAGCAGGGTGCCATAAAGGTCTATCGGTATGTTTTTTGGCCATATTGGGTCCGCACAACAAAAAAAGGTGAACTTAAATTGGGCGCAATGTTACCTGATTAGCCTGCAGAATGCCTTTTTATCTGCCACAATATATCTCAGCTATCCAATAAAACTAAAAAACAGTCGTCTATTTATAACGAAAGAGAAACTAAATGCCGGAATCAAAACGAGACATATCATCGGAAAAAACAACAAGCCCGGCTATTAAAGTTGGCCTAAGTGCTTGTTTAGCTGGGGATGAGGTTCGCTACAATGGCGGCCACTGCCAATCTCGCTTATGCTTAGATGAATTAAGCCAGTACTTTGATTATGTGACATTTTGCCCTGAAGTCGCAGCTGGTTTCGGCACTCCCCGCCCAACTATGCGTTTAATTGGGGAGCCAGAAAACCCCACCCTAACCTACACCACAGATATACAAAAAGAACAGCTCGATTTAACTGATCAATTAGTGTCTGGCTTTAAAGATAAACTTTCCGGCTTTGCAGAACTTGACGGTTATATTTTAATGAAGAACTCGCCCAGCTGTGGCCTGACGAGAATTAAAGTCTACCAAGAAAATGGTTATCCTCATGAACAGAAAGGACAAGGGATTTTCACAGCAGCACTTCAAAAACGCTACCCAAATCTTCCCGTTGAAGAAGAAGGTCGCCTTCACGATGACAAGTTATATGAAAACTTTGTGCTCCGTGTGTATGCCTATCATAACTTTCGACATGAAGTATTAGCGGAACCTTCCGTCCATAAACTCATCCAATTTCATAGTAGTTATAAATACGTACTTATGGCTCACAGCCAATCTCTCTATAAAGAACTAGGGAAACGTTTAGCTACCATAGACAAGAATCAACTTGAGCAAACACTGGTGGAGTATCTAGCTTCATTTATGGGCGCACTAAGCGCTAGCGCTACAAAAGAAAACCACACAAACACGCTTATGCATATTCTCGGTTATTTAAAAAAGACTGTATCCGCAGAAGCACGACAGGATATTCACGAGGTAATTCTTAAATACCATAGAGGGGAAATCCCCCTTAATACCCCGCTTACACTATTGCGACACTATATATCGCAAGGAGGAAGTGAATATATCCGCACTCAACGCTACCTTCAGCCGTATCCAGAACGCTTAGGTTTAGCAAATCGCATATGAGATATGTAGTTATTTACTCTGCACTCGTTTGGAATGTGGAAAAAGCTTAAGAAAAAGCACTTTGCTTTTTTAAAAAATTGCTAGTTATAATCAGAATGCGATTAACACATCGATTCAATAACGATTCAGGGAATTCTTATGAAAAAATTACTACTAGGTGCATTTATCATTTCAGCTCCATTTACTTCAATCACTGCAACAGCAGCCGGTGGTCATGGGCCAGCGGGTTGTGGTTTAGGTACAGAAGTGATTTTTAGAAATGCCGATGAATGGCATGAGCATGTTTTAGCAAGCTTGACCAACACTCTTGGTACTTCAAATCAAACTTTTGGCATGACATCAGGCACTTTAGGCTGTGAAGATGCTAATGGCCCATTGAAGAATGGCATAGCTCTTTTCCTAGAAAACAACATGGAACAGTTGGCAACAGATACAGCAACTGGACAAGGTGAAACTTTGTCTGCATTGTCAGAGCTTGTTGGCGTATCTTCAGATGATCAAACTATCTTTAATATGGCATTAAAAAATAATTTTGATCAGATTTTTAGCTCTGCAGATGTGACATCTGGTCAGACATATAATGCTTTAGTTAGTGTAATGAAGCAGAATAGCACTTTGTCAAAGTACCTAAATCAAGCATAATTTTTTAATTAATATTTACTTGATCAAGGGGGCCAACGCCCCCTTGAGTGCGTTTAAGCCTCAAAAAAGCATCAAAGTACACATGAACAAACTCTTTAGCCTTTACCTTTTCATTCTGTTAACACTACCGTCTTTAAATCTTTTTGCAAAAAACAATGAAACAATTCAAAAATCACAAAGTGATAGGGTTTTTGCATTAGCAGCAGGCCGTGAGTGGCTAGATTTATTACACTACCATAGAATTGGCTTAATTAGCTCTTTTGAAAGCCAAGCTGATGGCTCTGCATTCTTTTTAGCAGATAATGGCAAAGAAGACCCTTTAGCAGAACTAGTCGCAAATATTGACGCATTTAACAACAGCGATTACTCAGACGAATCAGCTATTTGCCGCTTCCCTGCTCGCTTGTATTGGCTGCAATCCAAAGGTTTGTTCAAATCAAAATCAATCGATAACTGCGCAAGCTTTTCAGACTGGTTAAAAAAAATAGATGCCGAAAGCCTAACCTTGGCTTTTCCAGCAGCTTATCTCAATAGTCCTTCTTCAATGTACGGTCACACCTTTATTCGTATTAACCGAAAAAGTGGTAGCAATTCACTATTAGATTACAGCGTTAACTATGCTGCAAATGTAGATCCCGAAGACAATGAACTTGTATTCAGCTACAAAGGTTTAAGTGGCGGCTATCCAGGGGTATTTAGTGTTTTGCCATACTACAAAAAGGTCACTGAATATAGTTTTTTGGAAGCAAGAGATATTTGGGAATATGAATTAAACCTTACACAAGCAGAGGTTGAGCAGTTTGTTAGACATACATGGGAAGTTCAAAACACCCATTTCGATTATTATTTCTTTAACGAAAACTGCTCCTATCACCTACTTACACTCCTTGATGCTGCTAGTGACAGATTTCAGCTATCTGAACAATTTTCAGTAAGTGCTATCCCAGCAGACACCGTAAGAGAAATTAGAAACGCAGGCTTAATTTCTAAGGCCCACTTTAGGCCATCTACCATGAGCCTGATGTCACACATGATGGAGCAATCTTCTTCTGAAATAAAAGCGTCAGCTAAAACCTTAGTAGAAGATGATGTAGATATTGCTTCGTTAACAGACGCGCTAAGTGATACTAAACAAGCGCAAATGCTAGAACTTGCTTACCAGTACAGTCGATATTTGTCCGTCAGAAAGAAAAAAGATCAAAAGAATCAAGCCAAAAAAGCGATAAAGATTTTATCGGCACGAAGTAAAATCGATAGCTCTCAGGTTTTCTCCGACTACCCTACTCCAAAATACCGCGATGACGAAGGTCACCACTCAAAGCGTGTAGAGACATCTTTTGGACAAGAAAATGAACAGAACTTTACTCAGCTGGGCTTTCGTATCGCTTATCACGATAGATTAGATAACCTCCCCGGTTATCTAAAAGGCGCCAAGCTAGAAATGTTCCATGCAAAAGTTCGTCATACTGAGGTCAAACAAGGTTCAGATACTACCTCACTTGAGAAACTCACCTTAATTGACATTGCATCCTATAGTCCACGCAACGACTTTGTCACCCCATTGTCATGGGAGGTCTCTACAGGCCTAAAACGCCCCGAAGCACAACATGATGAGCTGGTGGCATATTTAAGTGCAGGCTGGGGAGGAAGCTACCTCTTTGGACAACAACAGTTTTATGGTTTAGGCTTTTTTGATTTAAATGCGGATGATGATATTGATAAGGGCCACCACCTTTCAATAGGCCCGAAAATTGGTTGGCTCAGCCAACATGAAAACTGGAGTTTGAACCTAGAGCTTAAACAAAATTTTGATATCAGCGGTGCTGACTATAAAGCAAGAAGCATAGAGTTAGGTCTTTCTAGAAACTTAGCTAAGCATTGGCAAGTTCGGTTTAATGGCCAATATCTTCGTCATGCCGATAATCAATATCAGCAAGACTATTCAAAATCTTTTACTTTGAGCCTAATGCATTATTTTTAGGGGTGACTATATGCTCGTTGAGCTTTGCCTGCACTGAGCCTGCCGAAGTGTCGAAACGGATAAGAAATGTGAGTTCGTGGAAACCGGAACACCCTTCGACAAGCTCAGGGACCGATAACATTCCCGCTCGTTGAGCTTTGCCTGCACTGAGCCTGCCGAAGTGTCGAAACGGACAAGAAACGCGAACTCGCGGAAACCGGAGCACCCTTCGACAAGCTCAGGGATCGATGTTACTTTCGCTCGTTGAGCCCGTCGAAACGGACAAGAAACACGAACTCGTGGAAACCGGAACACCCTTCGACAAGCTCAGGGATCGATATTAATCTCGCTCGTTGAGCCCGTCGAAACGGACAAGAAACGCGAACTCGCGGAAACCGGAACACCCTTCGACGAGCTCAGGGACCGCCTTCGACGAGCTCAGGGAACAAATTTTTTGCACTTACTTTTATAGGGTATAACTATGTCAAACAATCTTCTTGATATCGACCGTAAGCATATATGGCACCCCTATAGTGCCATCGGCAAACAACAGACCTTATTTCATGCCGATTCAGCCCAGGCCTGCACGCTTACCTTAAAAGATGGCACCAAGTTAATCGATGGCATGGCCTCTTGGTGGAGTGTTATTCATGGCTATAAGCACCCCGTTCTAGATGCAGCCTTAAAGGCACAAATCGATAAAATGTCACATGTAATGTTTGGTGGTTTAACTCATGACCCTGCGATAAATCTTGCGAAGTTGCTAATCGATATTACGCCTGAAGCACTACAAAGCGTCTTTCTAGCAGATTCTGGTTCTATCGCTGTCGAAGTCGCTATGAAGATGGCGATTCAATTCTGGACCAGCCAAGACAATATGCACAAACAGAGCTTTATTGCTTTGGAAAGAGGCTATCATGGCGACACCTTTGCTGCGATGTCGGTCTGTGACCCAGTAAACGGCATGCATAGTCTATTTGCTGACTCAATTATGAAGCAATACTTTGTACCCGCACCAAGCTCTAAATTTGGTGAAGCCTGCAATGCAGACGATATTAAGTCGCTACGCGACGCCTTAGAACAACACCATGAATCAGTCGCCGCCATTATTCTTGAGCCAGTTGTTCAAGGCGCCGGCGGTATGCGCTTTTATTCTGCCGATTACCTTAGACAAGCCAGACTCTTAGCTGATGAGTTTAACGTTCTGCTTATCTTTGATGAAATTGCGACAGGCTTTGGTAGAACAGGAAAACTGTTCGCCTGCGAACATGCCGAAATAACGCCCGACATTCTTTGTCTAGGTAAAGCACTCACAGGCGGCTATATGACGCTTGCTGCCACACTCACAACCGAGAAAGTCAGCAAGGTTATAAGTCAGGGTAATCCGGGGGTTTTCATGCATGGCCCCACTTTTATGGGTAACCCGCTTGCTTGTTCAGTCGCCTTAGCTAGCACCCAACTCCTATTAGACTCACCTTGGCAAGCTTCTGTAAGCGGCATTGAAGCACAACTTAAAAACAATCTAGCTGTTTGCACCACTCTTGATAGTGTTGAAGATGTCAGGGTATTAGGCGCAATTGGCGTAGTAGAACTGAAAGAACCTGTCGACATGGCAGTGATTCAACAAAGCTTTGTTGACCACGGTGTTTGGGTTAGACCTTTCGGTAAGCTGGTATATGTCATGCCGCCTTTCATCATGACAAATTCAGAATTAGACACCCTATGTAGTGCGATCTACACAGTGATCAGCCAATATCATAAGCCTAGCTAGTCGCAAGGATTGCGTACTTTCCTTGAAACTCTACACAGACTTGCTGTTGCTCATCTAACATTTGTACTGCAATGAAAAATACTGCCTTATCTCGTGTTTGGTACGAGTGTATTGCCTTTTCCAACATGGTCTCATCCGGCGCAAAAGCTCTAGCAACTAGCCTAGAGCGAAGCGGCCTTAAATAATTTATCTCACCCTTCGCAACAACAATATCACCTGTAAAGCCTAATTCTTTGGCTTTTAAATCAGTCATACCCCACGCTGCTATAACGCATAAATTGTATAAGCTGCCGCCAAATGCTGTCTTCTTATCATTTATATTGAGTTCTAAAGGCGCTGAAACTTGGAGTGACTCGCCATCATAATTATCAATTTGTACGCCTGCAGCACGCGCTAAGGGTAGATGCTCCTTAAGAAAGGCGTCCAGATCTTTGGCTAAGCGATCGAGCGTGTTCGTGTCTATAGGCATCGAAATTTCCTTAAATTTTCTACAAAAAAAGGAGACCGAAGCCTCCTTTTTACATATATACCATTTAGCAAGGCCCTTCGACAGGCTCAGGGACCGGAACTTATCCGCTCATTGAGCTTGTCGAAATGCTTACCATTTCAGTATAAACAGATATCAATTATTCAGCAGTAGCTTCTTCGATATCTTTCATGCTTAACTTGATACGACCACGGTTGTCGACATCTAGTACTTTAACTTTAACCATCTGACCTTCTTTAAGTACGTCGGTTACTTTCT
>CAXBKC010000134.1:0-8945 GCA_963975615.1 uncultured Oleiphilus sp. | reverse complement strand
TATTTGATTCTCTCTTTTCACCAGAGAAAACATTTTTAATATCGCCTTCATAGTCATTGAACAAATCGACTTTATCTTGTGCCAATTTTGTCGGTGTATCATGAATACCAGCTAATACAGTACCGAAACCACCCTTTAAACCCACAAAGCTATTGCGTTGAGTAAACGTTTGGCCTTTATTGTCACCATCATCGATACTTGCTTCATACTCCAACTGATAGATAACATCTAAGTCATCATTTAAGCTTGTTTCACCTTGAAATCCTAAGCGCGAAGCATTGCTTACTAATTCTGTTACTCGGCTATCTGTGCCTTCATCTGAGCTTTGAAGCGTCAGGTTAACTTTACCGTATACCTTGCCATCAATAGGACCTTCTGCATAAGCCGTATTAGCAATTGCCAATGAAATAGATGCCGCCAAAATAGATAATTGAATTTTCATAAAACATTCCAAAGTTGTATTTTATTAATAACAGCTCAACGCCCGTATTCTGAATTCAGAGAACATCGATAACTATCTGTGTACGGAAGGTATTCTGACTGAGGAATGTTAAAGTTTTGTGTCACTTATATGTCCCTTTCATGACACTAAACTTTTTTCGAGACATAAAAAAGACGCCATAAAGACGTCTTTTTAAGCAGGTAATTAGGAGCAGTTTAATCGTATATAGTAGGGATAGGATGACGCTTATGCTGAGTGGCTAAATAGATCTTTATCAGTTTCTCAGCAGCCCACTGCTCGACATCACGCCCTTCCAAAAAGTCATCTATCTGCTGATAACTAAGGCCTAAAGCATCTTCATCTGTTTTCCCTGGCGACAAACTTTCCAGATCGGCGGTCGGTACTTTCTCGACCAAATCGGAAGGAGCGCCTAGGGTTTTAGCCAATAAACGTACTTGTCGTTTATTCAAACCAAATAAAGGTGCTAGATCCACCGCGCCATCACCATACTTGGTATAAAACCCGGTGATATTTTCAGCAGAGTGATCGGTGCCCAACACCAAGCCGCCTAAAATACCTGCGACATCATATTGCGCCACCATTCTCTGGCGTGCTTTAAGGTTGCCTTTGGAGAAGTCTAACTGAAATTCGCTAGCCGTAAGAGCACTCGCATTCTGAAGCGAGTCTTTTACTTCATCATGCAAAGCATCTGAGGCTGATTTTATATTAATCGTTAGAGAAAGCGTTGGTTGAATAAAATTAAGTGAACATTGTGCGTCCTCTTCATCGGCCTGAATACCGTAAGGAAGGCGCACCGCGACAAAACGATAGTCTTTTGAGTCGGTTTCAGCATTTAAACCATCAACAGCTAACTGAGCCAAACGACCACAAGTACTGGAATCTACGCCACCACTAATACCTAGCACCAAGTGCTTTAAACCTGAATCTAAGAGTGTTTTTTTAATGAAGCTGACACGTCTAGAAATTTCATATTGCGCATCTATTTCTGGCAACACCCTCATTTCAGCTAAAATATTCTGTCGTAGATCCATTATTTACCCCTAATCAAACACACCAAAGGTAACCACACTTAGTAAACTCCGGCCCGGATCAAGCTTATGCATAGCTATATACTGTCCTTTAGCATTGAAACTTTTACCCTTAGGATAGTTTAATTTAAGCACTGAAAGCGCTTCCTCACTTTGGGAATTAAGGCCTAACTTAGTATAAATAGACACCATCATATTCAAAGCTTCTTCAGTAGAAGGAGATGCCGAAAAACTTGTCACTACAAAAGCCGCTCTATTAACCGCTGCAAGGTAAGCCTGACGCTTAATATAGTAACGCGCAGCATGAAGCTCATAAGCTGCTAAACGATTTCGTATATCAAGCATCCGTTGCTGCGCATCTGCCGCATAAGGACTTTCAGGAAAACGCATCAGTAGTTCAGAAAAGTCTTTGAAAGATAAGCGCATATGACCTGGGTCTCTGGAGCTCACATCAACGCCAGGAAAGTATTGGCTAGCGATCCCACCATCCAGATAGTAATTAGCAATGCCGCGAACATAGTAGGCATAATCTACACTAGGGCTTTGAGGATGAAGACGAATAAACCGATCTGCCGCCAACTTTGAACCTTCCAGATCCAAACCACTATAGCGAGCGTAGATTAAATCTAACTGAGCTTGCTCGGCATACTTGCCAAAAGGAAAACGTGACTCCAGTTCTTCCAAGGCAATTGTCGCTTGCTGGAAACTTCGAATTTTGATCGCCCTTTTTGCATCTTCGTACAGTTCTTGCTCTGTCGATTCCTTTTTAGGCGTTGAACTACAGGCAGAAAGCATTAAATTTATAATTAAAATAAGTAGAACAATTTTTTTGGAACGCATAATCAACTACAAAATAGTGAGGTGTTAAATAAACATGTACAATAGCGCGTTGCCAAGCAAGGCCTTGTCAGTTATGAGCGAGCATTATTTCACAAATAAGGCTCTGCGTGTATGACAAAAAATCAAATTTGCAATTAAGCTAATGGGCAATCATCCAATTCCGTTACTAAACCTGAAAGAGACACCATGAAACAATTTGTTGAAACTGAATTCGTCGTTCCCCTAGAACTTTCAGGCATGCGTCTGGATCACGTGCTCTGTGAGCTAATGCCAGACTATTCTCGCTCACGCCTTCAACAGTGGATCAAGAATGAACAAGTAAGTATCAATGGTGCATTTTTAAAGTCAAAAGAAAAAGTAAAAATTCACGATTTGATCGAAGTGAAAGTTGAATTAGAGAGCCAAGGAGAGTGGACAGCCGAAGATATCCCTTTAGATATTATCTTTGAAGATGATGATATTATCATCATCAATAAGCCTGCTAATATGGTCGTTCACCCAGCTGTCGGTAATTATACTGGCACCTTAGTCAATGCATTATTGAACCATTACCCAGAAATAGAAACTGTACCAAGAGCAGGTATCGTGCACCGTTTGGACAAAGACACAACCGGATTAATGGTCGTAGCTAAGAATCTTAGCGCTCATGCACATATAGTCGACCAGCTCCAAACACGGTCAATGGGGCGTGAATATGAAGCCATTGTTTCTGGCGTTATGACTGGTGGCGGCACAGTAAATGAACCCATTGCCCGCAGCCCTAAAAACCGAAAAAAAATGGCAGTGAGCCCATTTGGAAAACATGCTGTTACGCATTATCGCGTTATTAAACGCTTCAATGCGAACAGCCATATACGCGTCAAACTAGAAACGGGACGCACTCACCAAATACGTGTTCACATGGCACATATAAAATACCCTTTAGTAGGTGATACCACTTATGCCGGTCGCTTAAAAATCCCTGCCAATGCCTCAGATTTTTTAAAAAATGCACTCAGAAGCTTTGAACGGCAAGCCCTTCATGAAGAAATGAGCTGGGAGTCAGACCTGCCAGAAGATATGCTAGCCCTTTTAGATGCCTTAGATGAACCAGAGCAAGATGATTGATAACGAACTAGGTTTTATTATTCCTAACTGGCCTGCGCCTAAAAATGTGCAGGCTTTAGTTAGCACCAGAGTCAGCCTAAATAAGACTACTAGCCCAACGAATACACCGAAGGGCTATGAACATTTCAATCTAGCCCTTCATGTAAATGATGACCCCAAGCAAGTACTAACAAACCGTGCTCAACTAGCGCGGTACTTAAAAATCCCCTTAAGCAATATTGCATGGCTAGATCAAGTCCACGGCACTGAGGTAGTCAGTGCTGAAAAATGCACAAATGCCACGATCAAAGCCGACGCAAGCACAAGCACTACGTCACAACATGCTTGCGCTATTATGACTGCAGATTGCTTACCAGTGTTATTTTGTAATATTCCTGAAGCAGGAGAACCACAACAAGTCGCTGCCGCTCATGCTGGTTGGCGAAGCTTGGCAGATGGTATTTTATCTAAAACACTAGATACATTTGACCGACCAGAAACTGTTATTGCTTGGCTAGGCCCAGCTATTAGCCAGATTCATTTTGAAGTAGGTCAAGAAGTCTTTGAGGCCTTTATCATTAAAAACGTGGCTAATAAAAAAGCTTTTATTTCGAACCAAAATAGCTCGACAGAATGCCCAAAATGGCTAGCGAGCTTAACGGAACTCGCTAAAATCGAGCTAACAGAAGCAGGCATTAAAGCCGTCTATGATAGTAAGTTGTGTACTTATGCGCAGTCTGAATTATTTTATTCTTATCGGCGGGATGGAGCACAATCAGGCAGAATGGTCAGCCTGATTATGATCTCCTAACTATTGATCTCGAACAGTTATTTTTTTGACTCTTTAATAATAGCTACCAATTCTTTTACAAAGGCCTGCATATAAAGATTAATAATTTCTATACCCGCCTGCCAATATGCTTGTCCACTAGGCGTATTCAAAAAGGCTGTGTAGTTTTTTAAGTCAGCATCAGAAAGATTTCTATAACTATAGTGCGCGCCCATAATCATATATTGACTAAACTGCTCCCTTAGCATCGGTTCAATCTTATTCCATTCATCATCAAGCCCTGCTTTTAAAGTAGCCGCAGCATCTGGCGTTAAAGCTTCTGTGATGTCTAATAAACTATAAAATGTACCTTTCATCAAAGTAAGGATGACTTGATCTGAATTCAATGCTCCGGCTAAATTTTGTATTAACTTAATACGCTCCGATGCTGGGGGTGTGTTTGCCATTTCCATAGCATAAGCTTGCATTTCGAGCTGGGCATCAGCGGAACTAGCCGCACGCTCTTCAACAGCAATACGCTGACCAAGTGGTGATGCCAGAAAGGTCATTGCCCCCTTTAAAAGTGCTGCATCAGCCTCTGTCGTCAAATACTTAAGCGCTATGTTCCTATCTTGAACACTTTGTATCGCTTGGGTAATCGCTGTTTGCGCCTCATCAAACTTCAACTGATTTGTCTCAGTTAGACGCTGAAGATTTAATTGCTGCTCCATAGCTTCTGGCAAAGATGAAATAAGTGTATCTAGACCTGAATCATGTAAAAACGTTTGTGCCTGAGAATCACTAAGACCTTTTGATGCCATACTTGGCAACGATAAAGATATCAACGCTAGAAATAATGTTGATAAAGTAAGTAGTCGTTTCATTTTATTTTCCTTTGAGTTTTATAAGACAACTTAGTAAACAGAACGAGATTAATACGCAAAAACGCTAAGTACAATAGTGCTTTTGCTTAAGGCACTAGATTTTGAAAAGTATGAGAACCAGGAAGGCTAAAAACAAAAAACCGATAGAACAGAAACTATTCTATCGGTCTAATACAAGCTTAGAAGCGCTTATGAAACGATTTCTAATAACTCGATATCAAAAACAAGTGTTTGGTAAGGGCCTATATCGCCACCGGCACCAGCTTCACCATAAGCTAAGTGATATGGAATATATAACTTCCACTTAGAACCCACCTTCATTTGTTGAAGTGCTTCTGTCCAGCCTGCAATTACGCCACCTACTGGAAATTCTGCTGGCTGACCACGGTCGTATGAACTATCAAACTGCTGGCCATTAATTAAAGTACCGCGATAGTGAGTACTAACAACGTTCTCTGCTGTTGGGGTCTCGCCTGAACCATCTGTAATCACTTCATATTGAAGGCCAGACTCAAGCACAGTCACTTCATCACGCTTAGCATTTTCTGCTAGGAAAGCTTCGCCTTCACCAGCAAACTGTTTAGCTTGTTCTTGCTTTTCAGCTTCAACTTGCGCTTGAATCACCTGAAATGCAGCGTTAATTTCTTCACCAGGAACTTGCGGGCCTTTACCTGCAAATGCATCTGAAATACCTGAAATAGCGGCTTCTAAAGAAACACCGTTAAATACATTCGCTAACTGCTGACCCATTTGCATACCTACGCCATAAGACGCTTTTGCTTCGTTGGTCGATAAATCGATATCCGACATAATATTTCCTATTTAATAATTGAACGGCTAGATATCCAATCTAACCTAAATAAAGAGCCCTACATAAAAAAATCACGCCATACTAACAATTATCGGTATGGCATGAAGGTCTCTCAAAACTTAATCTTCTTGATCGTAATACTAGATAGGGGCAAAAATATAAAAAAAAAGGGGAAAACAGATTTTATTTATGTTGATCAAGGCTCAATGAAACAGAATCAGCAAAGCGTAAGGCATGGGGCTTATCGATTCTAACCTTAGCGTAGCTTACCCATTCATGCTCACAGCAAATGGCAAGCACATCAGACACCAGCCTTTCTAACAATAAAAATCGACCATTTTCGACATAAGGGATAATCTTTTTGGTTATCTCTTTATAATTAAGGGCGCCATCCACCACATCCTCTAAACAAAGCTTGTTAGCAGGATAATGAATTTCCACATTAATAATAATATCCTGAAGCTTTTCTTGTTCTTCAGGGTTAAAACCTATGTAAGTTCGCAAGCGTAAGTTAGTGATATTTATCACGGCATTATTAACGGCCATGCATTGATTCCTTTTTCATTATTTTGTTTGTTATTTCACACAAGTCGTACTAATTTTGATCATACCGCAATTATCTATTTAAGTGTTGCAGCTAAACCCAAAAACATCATTAAGAACAGTCGCTTCCAAAACTTAAAGATAACTTTACAATTGCATGCTTTGCTAACTGTCTGACCCTCTCACGTGACAAACCGACAGTTTGACTAATTTCTTCTAGAGTAAATTCCTTGCTTAAACCAATACCAAAGCGCATTCGAATTATATAGGCTTCGCGTTCATTCAGGCGCTCAAGAGCTCTTTCAATAACATCCGCATGACTCAGGCTAGAGGTTTTAATATCCTCTTCTAACGGAGAGCACTGCTCGATTAACTCTGAATTTTCAGACACAGAATAAATTTGCTGACTACTTGCATTAGGTACCGCGAGACTCGCTATATGGGCTGTTTTATATTCAAGGTCATTCGGAAGGTATTTTTCTAGATCTTTGATACTTGGCGCTCTCCCCAAGCCTTGCTCTAGCTTTTGACGAACCTGTTCAACAGCCGCCTTTTCACGCAGTGCTTTAAATGGAAGCCGCACTAAGCTGCCTTGCTTATCAATTGCCAAGTGAATACTTTGGCCGATAACGATGTGCGCATAAGTAGAAAATCTAAAACCTTTTGAGAAATCGAAGCGCTCGACTGCTTTGATCAAGCCAAGATTACCCTCTTGAACTAAATCCTCATAAGGAAGAGCCAAGTACCTAAACTTATTAGCTACACTATAAACCAATCTAAGATTTGCCTGTACCATACGATTTCTGTAGTGCGTATAGAGAGACATTTCTTTTTTCAACTTTGAAACTATGCCGACTTCTAACAAATTTATACTTGAACTTGCCAGAAAGTTATTCAGGCTATTAATAATTAAATAAGTTGGCGGTGACCACTCTGAAAGACGGCGCTTTAAACGGTTTTTCTTGTGGGTAATTTGGTTAGTCTCGCCAACATAAGTAACCACCTCTAACGCATCAATGGCGCCAAACAGATCTAAATCACTTGCAGGCAAACGGGCATTATCAACTGAATGATATTTTTGAAGCTCAACTTCAATATCCAAAATAATAGTTTTTAGCGTTTCAAGTAACACGCAATCATCAGCAAAAATAAACAAAGCGGATAAACCACTATATCGCATGCTATTGAAAAGACGTTCATCTACTTGATGTTCTAATCTTAGACCCTTTGATTTGCTATCAGAACATAAAGAACCATAGTGTGAAACGAGCTTTAACGCAGAGTAACTTAGTGATTCCCCTATATCTAAGCCCCGTTGTTTAGTTTGAAAGCCCAATTGCAACATATCACATACCTCAAGTTAAGACCTCGTACATTCTGTCTACACTTATAGATACTTCGATTGCGCTTTTTTGGATCACTTCAAACAAATAAAAGGAGGCTAAATCCTAGATTATTAACCCTTTAAAGCGGCGACAAATGCCTCGTAGCGTTTTCTATTCACACCTAGATCGGAATACCCAACGCGACTAGCCGAGCGAAAGTGAAGCTGTTTCGCCTCATCATCTAAATAAACTTCTACATCATCCTTAAAACGCATAATCGTTGTCGTAAACACAACATAAAGATAGTTATCTGACTTTTGCATTATGTTAGCGCCCGACATACCTGACAAGACAGCGACAACATCTCCCATCTGCTCCTGAAGACTCTTCGAATAACTTAAAGCATTTACTTTTTTTGACATGTTCTCTGTTTGAGAAGACACGCAATTTGGTTTTTTTGAAAGCGGTGCTAGTTGGTTATCGCGAACACCCAGTTCTTTTTTGATCGAGTTATGAATATTCATCTCACTGTACCTATAAAGTTAATATTATATTTCTCTCAATTATATTGCGCGCAACCTAAGTTCTCAAGACAAAAAAATGCCCTGAAATTTCAGGGCATTTTCCATGCATTATTGACTAAGTGGCTTATTTAGTAAGCGTTCGATAGGTCGCAACCATTCTGGCTAGATTTTTCAACGATAAATCGCTGACAAAAGTTTCACTCGTTGGTTTTTTGCCTGGAAAGAAGCCTAAGTAAACATCAATCTTATTTGCTGCAGCTAGACTGTTTAGCCACTTCCCAGAGATAACCCCTATATTTTTCTCAGCAATAGACGTGAATGGAATGAGTTCACCACCATCAATACGAATACCTAAACCCTTGCTTGCGGTTTCGATATCTGATGAGCTATTCACATGAATTTCATCTTCCATCATGGTGAACCAGATCTGAGACGTATAACCTTCTTTGCCCATTTCCCATGTTGGCGTAACAATCACTAAGCCTTCAGTTAAAGGCGTATCGCCTTCTCTGATTGTCCAAATGTCATAGGAGAAAGGAAGCTTTGACGCTGAAACATTGAATGGTGCGGCATCAATGCCCAAGGGCTTTTCCCTTTCAGCAGGCTTTACTACTGGCGCTATTTTTTTAGGTTCCGTCGCTACTTGAGTTTTTTCAACGACAATCGGTTGAA
>CAXBKC010000133.1:0-8950 GCA_963975615.1 uncultured Oleiphilus sp. | reverse complement strand
CAACACATACCTTGTGCTTCTACCGCCCGCGCCGGTTTTGACCAAACATTGTTGTTCAACTAGTTGAGCCAAATGTCGGGTGGCAGTGGCGCGGCTGACTTTAGCCACTTTTTGATATTGGCTACTGCTGATCCCATCACTAAAATCACCATCAAGCAGCCGGTTAAGTACCTTAACTTGTTCTGTTGTTAATGTTGGGGTGAGTAAGCGTCGATCGACACGAAGCCAGAATTGGGTTTTCGCGATGGTTTGTTCAATGTTATTAATAGCATGAGGCGAATAGCAAGTTAATGACATCTAAGCTGACTGATTTATCTGTATCACCACATCTTGCTAGCTCTAAACTAACGTTGAAAAGTAAAAAAACTTAGTTTGAAAAACTAAACTTTTACGGCAATGATTAACGTGTAAATGACAAAGTTTAAACTTTTATAGATAATAAAGTTTGAATAATGAACAAAATACGTCAATAATCAACGTATATTTAAGCCTAATCAAACCAGATGCGATAGTCGAACATGCTGAATACTAAAGCCAGAACACAACTACAGAATGCATTGCCTTTGGATATGGTAGCCACAAAACCATGGCTTGAAGCACAAGGGCTCAGCCTGCACTTTCTAGACAATGCTGTACGTAGCCGAACTTTAATTCCCCTCACCGCTGGGGTTTATGTAAGACTGGAGGCAAATCTCTCCTGGAAAGGCCTTGTTGCTTCTGTACAACGTATGTCAGATAGTCCTATTCATGTGGGAGGCTTAACAGCGTTAGAGCTTGACGGTTTGGGACATTATGTGTCTATCGGCGATAAACCTAAAATACAGCTTTATTCTAATTCCGCATTACCTCGCTGGCTGGACAGAATCGATATTTCAGCAGAGTTTGAATGGCATGGCACAAAACGTATATGGCCAGAAACACTGATGCACAATAGTCAATATCTACGACAAAACACGTGGAGAGAATCACTCCCTCCGCTTTTTTATTCTTGTCCAGAAAAAGCGATTCTTGAGCTCTTAACAACAGTGCCCCAACACACTAGCTTTGAACACGCGGATCAAATTATGCAGGGGTTGAGCAATCTTTCACCACGTAAGTTGGATGTCTTACTTAAAGCCTGCTGCAGTATCAAAATTAAACGGCTGTTTCTTTGGCTGGCAAATAGACAACAACATGCCTGGCTTAAGTATCTGACACCTGAACAATATGACCTAGGCACAGGCAAGCGACTTATCGCACAAAACGGCAAACTAGAGCCAACTTGGCAAATCACTATACCCAAGGAGATGTAACCACGATGGATAGAAAAAGCCATTATTATCGACAGGTCCAACTGTTACTTCAAGTTATTCCCTTTGTTGCCCAGCACGACTGTTTTGCTCTTAAAGGAGGGACGGCAATCAATTTGTTTGTTCGTGACTTTCCAAGGCTTTCCGTTGATATTGATCTGGTATTCCTGCCCATGATGGCAAGGCAACAAGCCTTACTGACAATTAAAGAGAACTTAGATACATTGGCTTCATCCATCATAAACAGCATCGATAACACCCGCGTTGTTCGTTCATACCAAGATAAAATTGATGCGCTACGTCTATTAGTAGAACGAAATGGTGTTCAAATTAAAATAGAGCTTTATTTCGTTCTACGTGGGACGGTTTACGAGTCAAAACTCATTTCTGTAAATGAAGCTGTTGAAGATGAATTTGGTTTTGCTGAAATGGTAGTTGTGAGTTTTGCCGATCTGTATGCGGGTAAGATTTGTGCAGCGCTCGATCGCCAACATCCAAGAGATCTTTTCGACATAAAGCAATTACTTGATAACGAAGGACTTACCGATGAACTACGTAAAGCACTACTGGTATATATTATCAGTCACCCTCGTCCAATCGCCGAACTACTAAATCCTCATTTTAAAAACATCTCAGATGTGTATCGAGGTGAATTTATTAACATGGCTGAATACGATATCCCACAGACAGAGCTTGAGGCAGCACGGGAACAATTAGTGAAAATAATAAACATCTCGCTAACACGAGAAGAACGAACATTTTTATTGTCATTCAAAAACCGATCACCCAACTGGTCATTGCTTGGACTTTCCGGTGTTGAACAATTACCCGCCATACTTTGGAAGCAGCAAAATTTAACTAAGATGTCTCCAGATAAGCATGCATATGCTTATGACCGGCTTAAAAGAGTTCTTGCTGCCAAGCCCGCAACTCCAGTTTAATTTAAGCATTCAATTTGTGAAAATAGCAATTTATTCGCCTCACCAAATGAGGCGAATAGGATGGTTAATTGCCTCATGGATCCGACTAGCAAGCGCAATAACACCTTGGCTGGCATTTCGGTATAATCATTTACTGATTCAATAACCTTCAATTTTTATAACTCAATGCGACTGTAATTAATGACACCTAAGCAGACTGAAGTATCGACAACGCCACAAGCAGCTAAGCCTAAAGCCGCTTTGCCTAAACCCACTGTGGCAAATGAACAGGCAAATAAAGTGTTCATTATTGGCCTGCCACGTTAGTAGTACCTACATTTGATGTGCATATACGTTTAAATTTTACAATTCCTCACTCTATCTAACTTGTAGTAATGACCATATATAAACTATATTTATTTAACTTATGAAGATTTCTATGCTATACAATTGAAGTGAATTAAGTAACACAACGGTAAATTAGCTACTATATCTAATTCAGTTAAAATCAGTATGTCTTTGGCTAGTCTACTGATACACATGGTAAAAAAGAGATTATAAAATGAACATTGTGTACTGTAATTTCACAACGTCAAAACGTTCAAAATTGGCAAGATTGAAGGGTGACATTCCACAGATGTTCAATAATGACACTTCACCATGTGTCGAAGTAAATCAGTATCTGAGACAATTAGCTTTAAAAAATAAGCCCAAGAGCTTACAAACAAACGCTGAGCATCTTAAAGAATTTCTGCTTTGGGCTAATTCATCCTTGAATAACATTGGTTCAATAACAGACGATACATTCGACTTTTACATTGATGCATTGTGTGAATACACAAAAAATAATGGAGAAAGACTCTCTTGGAATACAATTAATTCTAGAGTAGCTGGTGCTTACCGCTATCTTATTTGGTCATATGAAAAGGGATTGTCCCCTTACCTTAATCCACAGGAAATACAAGGTTTAAAACTATCTTTGAGTCAGCGATATCAATCTAAAGGGCATCACTCTCAAGCTGTTTCAGAACCTATAAAGTTCATGCTATTAGAGGATGCCTTAAGATTTGTCTCTTCAGTCGGAAAGATCTCAGGCAAAAGAAATGCGCTAGTGAAAAAAAGAAATGTATTGTTGACATCATTTATGCTCCAGACAGGATTAAGAGTATCTGAAGCCTGTAACTTTCCTCTTCGTGATCTGCCAGAAGTTAATAGTCGAGGGAAATTTACGCCAGCTAGAGTTATTGGAAAAGGCGGAAAGGCAAGAGTGATATTAATACCTAATGATTTACTTTACCAAATTTGGGAGTATGTAGACATAGACAGAGAAAAAAAAATCGATGCTATTACACACATAGATCCGAAAGATTGCCTTACATTATTTATCACCCTAGATGGACAACCATTAAGCATTAACTGGGTTCAAAAACTATTTAGAAAAACCAGTAAGCACATTGGAGTTAAAGCTCACCCGCATCTTTTAAGACACACTTTTGGGACATATCATTATTTACTTAACCACGATCTAACTGGTCTTAGTAAACTACTTGGCCATGCAAGTGAAGAAACAACTAGAACATACTACGTGCATATAGCCACCTTAATAGCTTATTCTGGCTCATATAATGCTTTTCAACGTCAAATTGATATAGTGACAGAGGATTCTATTAGTGACAATTAAGTACGTACAAATTACTAAAATCACTGCTGATGAAGCTCGAGCATATCGTGATTTAAAATTTACCATAAAGTGCAAAAACACCGGTCACCCACATACCTATAATCTTAACAATGAGTGCGAATTGGGCTCTAAAAAAATTATCAGTCTTTTTTCATGGGCTATGTACAAAAATAGACACTCTCAAGGGCATTTGACACGCATATCTGTTAAAGAGAAATTTCGAATGTTCCTCCAATTTGCCTCCTTGCAGGATATTACATCTCCTTCGGATCTTGATGGCACGGTCCTCATAAATTTTTGCCTTTGGCTAAAGAACGAATCCGGCCTAAAATACTCTACAGCAGGAAGTCTGTTCCGTTGTATAAGCAGTATTTTTAAACAATGGCAAAAGCATAAATCGATTTCTCCAACATTTATAATTCCGGAAAATATGTTCCCCAAAAGTAGTGGGTTATCTTCAAGTAATGAAGGATACGATATGGAAGAAATAAGGGAAATATCAACAGCTGTACAACAATCACTAATTATCACATCGAAGCGTCTTGAATCAACATATAAACCACAATGGCTAGGAAAGGAACCTCCTATTACTGATGTTGCACCCGTTATCACAAATAAAAAAAAGCGTTCCGTATGGGCAAGCAAAGATTATTGTATTTGGTTTTGGGTAAATGAACTGCACTGTGAAAAATTAAATATCGAAAGTCTCTATAAAATACCTAGAGGTCAATCTTTTTTGAAAGGGATATCTAATGGAACAACTTATTACGCCAAAGCACTAAAAAAATTCTATAAAAGTGTCAGTGATACTGACTATTACATAAATAATTTTGCAGGAAAACCGTCTCCAATTAAGTATAATTCACCTTGGCAAAAGACTGATTACCTGGTTTGGTACTGGGAAAATATTATGCAATGTCAGGTTTTAAGTGATGCCGATACCCTTAAAAAGTACCCATTGTTTTATCATGGTTTCAGACACCGACAACCAGGTTGGTTAACCGCATTCTATAATGAGAACAACCTTAAGCTTTGGGTCTCTGCATCAGATTTAACCCCTTATTACCTAATGTTACTTATTCGAACTGGATTAAATCCAAGCACTATCTCTAGACTTACATTAGACTGCCTTGAAGTAGACCCTCTGGATTCTAATAGAATGTTTATTCGGTGGGAGAAGTACCGTTCCAACAAAAAGGATAAAACAATCCCATTAATAAAAGGAAGTGATAGTTGGCCGATTAGAATAATTCAACGAGTAATAAAAATCACTGAATCGTATAGACCTAAAGGACAACAAGCGTTATGGATTAGTAATGCTAGCTCTGATCAAGTTCCCAGAGTAATAACAGTAAGAAGATTTCAGCAAGCTATTTACGATTTTGGAGTGCAGCTTAACCTAAAACGCCCCAGTGATAACAAGCCCATTACGTTACAAGCAAGTTTATTTCGACCTACAATGGCTTGGCAAGAATACCTTCGTACAGAGGATTTAACATACTTACAAGCACTCTTAGCGCATACTAGGTTAAAAACTACATCAGATTACTTGAGAAAGCTTAACGACCCCATATTTAAGGCTCGAAGAGGACTCCATCTAGAAGCTATGTTACTTGGATTGGAAGGCGATAATGATGACCCATTCTCTCGATTACCAACTGAAATCGATAAACCTCAAGAGAATCTATTAAATCATTGTAAAGATCCTTTAAACTCGCCTCAAAAGAATCAATCTGTAGGAGTATATTGTAGCTCAGCGACAGAGACTTGTCTTGGTTGTCAAAATCTTGTTATTACACAGCTTGATATAAAAAAATATTTCAGTTATTTAAACTATCACCAAACCCTTTTAGCATTAGGTGAAATTAAACAAGATGAATTTAATTTAGCTACTCAGGAGAAACAGTATATGTGGGATACATATATACTCCCTAAATATGATAAATCTATTGTTGAAATGATTCGCAGCGATGCAATCCACAACCCTGTTCCTGAATGGTCGATTAACAATATAGGTTAAGTCCATGATAAACATATCGAATCAAGAGAGAAATGCAGCGCCAGATATAAAAAATAAGCAGATTTCAAAACACTCTAAATATTCTGATAATAAGTGGGACTTTAGTTACGAGAACCCAAAATTAAAGAAATGTGATGTGACATTTAATTTTGAAAAGTTAGTATTTAACGATGGAACAAACGTATGTAGTCAACATAATGAACAATATCTTGCTGTTGCAAAGGATTTTATAGAGCAATTAATCTTTAACCCCCTCCCCTCCAACCCCAAAACATCAACATTGACAAAATTACTCACTCATGGGTTAAAACGTATACTTTCATATATGTATGATAATAAAATTTTAAAATTATCAGATATTACTGAATTTGATGCCTCATGTATTCAAAGTGAAATTCTGAATGAAACTCATAAAAATGGCCTTGAAATAACAAACAGAACTTTATTGAGTCGAGTTCGTGGGTTTGGCCATTTACAAAAGCAATCTCACAAGATGAGAGACGGTTTGACGGTTCACTTGCTAGAAGGTATGTCTGAATCTGAATGGGCTAGAATTAATGCAAATAAGGTAATTGGTCGACAAGAAAGAACTACATCTGAAATGCCTGATTCTGTAGCCAAAAAACTCTATCATGCTGCTATCAGAGATATTGAAACTTACAAAATATTACATGAAGTGAACCTAGCAAGAGAAAAATTTATATCTATTAGAAAATACAAAAAGAAATACAGAGATGACGGTACCGTATACTACGAGCCTACTGTTAAAAAAACATTTCCATATTCCGATTTCGGGTTTACAAACCATCATGAAATAAATTTTTTTCAAAACAGATTGATGTCAGCTGGTTACATTCTCATTGCATTGTTTACCGGCATGAGAATCCATGAGATTTTGCGTATCAGGAATGAACACAATTTCAAATCTGAAACTTTGAACTACAATGGATACGAACAGGTTATTAGTTTTGTTATTTCACAAACAACGAAACTAGAAGCAGAGCCGACAAAATATAAATGGCAAACATTGCCTTTTATTAAACAAATAATGGATAAATTAAAACTAGGCTTGAGTAACCGTTACACCTCAAATAAGGACTATTTATTTGTTCAAAAGGCTAATCGAAGTCCATATCCAGTATCGAATATGAGTATGAATACATTACATATAATAATGAGGTCTGGTACATAGCAAGCCACCAGTTTAGAAAAAAATTCGCTAGAATTATGACTCGACAAGGCTTGGGAATCAAAGCCATCCAAGATCAACTCAAACACTATGACCCCGAAATGACTAAAATATACGGTGACCCAAACATTTATATTGAGTTACAACAAGAAAAATTTATACTTTCTGAAGAACTATATGCAGAACTTTATTCGAATCAAATACCTATAATTGGTGGCGGTGCCGATGAGGTAAAGCAACTTAGAAAAGAGTTTAAAGGGATGACTAAGGCTGAGCGTGAAATTTTTCTGCAAAGTCTTCCTAAAAAAGCTCTTATTGAGCAAACGGATGATGGTCTATGTATGTATAGACCACAAAAGGCTCTTTGTGGTGGTGATAAAACGGCTTGCAGGCCCGCTGATTGTAATAATTCAGTAATATCAGCGGATGGTATGCGCAGAACCCTATTGTGGCGTAAACGTGAACATGAGAGATTGTTAACATTTTTTAAATCAAGTTTGCCTAAGACATCCTATTTAAACTCTAGGAACATTGAAATTAACAAGCTGATTGAACAGCTAGATAAAGCTGAGGTCACTAATGTCTAAATCTTTGTCACGTGGTAATCACAACGGCCTACTTAAGAACAGAGAAGAAACAAAACATAATAATACTAAAGCGTTATGGCAACAGGTAGAGCTACTGCATAAAGCTAAGCCTGAGGTTACATGGACGTATAAGGAAATATGGAGTGGTGCTGGTCTAAAAAGTAATATGGCGCTAAATAGCCCTTGGAATGCGCACATTCGAGAAGCCATTGAGACACATAATAAACTGATTAAAGAGGGGTATAGCCATAATAAATTTCTCGAAACGAATAAGCACAGATCTTTAAGAGATGACAATAGGTACTTACGAAATCAACTAAAGGATATGACAAGGCAGCGTGACAAAGCTTTACAAAGTATTGCTTTCTATCAAGCAGAAAGGGATGACCTCGAGCAAGAGGTTAAAATATTAAAGTTAAAAGTTGATAGATTAATGATGAGCAGATAATCATGCTTCACACAATTTTTTTGAAATCGTTCTTTCGGCTTTAATCAAGAAGTAAACTTATAAAAACTAGCAGGCAAGAAGCAGTTTTGACCGCAAATTGGATGCCAAACGCCGTTAGAAAGCTCCTTGAAAGTGGCTTATCATTAAGTCAGGGCTACCGCATGAGTGCTTAATTTTGACCGAGCTACTAAATCCAGCCTTTAATACTGCTTCAAGCATCGATGGATTCATCATGCATCGCTTTTGTTTTCCAACAATGCTTATCTTGGTCGACTCGGCTCGTAACATATTCAAACTCATATGACGCAGGCATGACAGATTTTCGGCCCCGTGAGCGTTGTAGATTTGACATGCATCCTCACTCATACTGACATCAAGCACCCAATGCATTGATTCGATACCCAAATGCTCTCGAACGGCTATCGCTGCTTGTTCGGCACTTAGCCCCTTAGAGCTGATGTAATAACGGTACTCAAGCTCGATTGGTTTTCCTTTCTCAAGGCGACAATTTTCAACCATAACGATATTTTTTAACCCTTTCCACTTTGAAAAGTCACCGACTAAGTTTGTACTGTCAATAACATAGCACTGGCGACACTCTGTACGCCCATGACCCTGTTCAATTGTGGATTTGTCCGTATTGCTGGAGCGCTGGAAAGAGAAGGCTTTTACTATCGCTTCGCGTAATTTCCCCTGGTTACTTTTAACTGCTAGCAGATAGTCACCGCCCTGTTCCACAATGGTTTTGGCTATTTTTGTTTGACAAGCCATAGCATCGATAGTCACTAAAGCCCCTTTGATATCTAACATATTTAT
>CAXBKC010000132.1:0-8950 GCA_963975615.1 uncultured Oleiphilus sp. | reverse complement strand
CCGGCCAGTTACCGTTGTCTTGCTTGCCCGGCCAGGCATCGTCGAAGAACACCAGCTCCCGGCAGCCGCCAAGAAGCGCGGCGTCAGCAATCACTTTGCCGTGCCCGCCCGCCCCGAGAATGGCCAGTGGTCTGATCGTCACGACCAACTCCTATTCAACGATGTTTAGTATTAAAATAGCGAAAAGCTGGCATTATCATCTAATTATCACTTTACTCAAGAGGCGCATGGTTGACTCACCTAGTAAAACCAGGCCTCCATGCTCAGCATTAAAAACACTTCAGCTGATCGGCCTACCAATACCAAAAGAAATCAAAGGCGAGCAACCAGGATGATCAACATCAAGACTGAACCATACAAATAACCAAAAAAAATTAAACAGTAACCGAACGAATACCTAGCCAACGTAGAAAATTAGGACTGGGTAATGTCCAGATTCCCAATCTACGCCATACAAAAAACATTGCGGTTAAGTTCTGCACTACAAATATAAATGACAAAGCCAACGCAGCGCCTAGAGCACCCAAAACCTGGGGTAAAACAAAAAATGCGATCAACCCAAGAGCGTTGCATGACAGCGCAATATTACGCATAAGGCGCTCGTGCCCCGTCATATTAAGTAAAAAGCTAACAGAACCAGTGGCCACATTGACCAAATTAGCGATTGTAATTATTCTAAGAAGGTTTGCGCCATCTTTAAACTCTTCACCATACCATCCAAGCATCCACCCAGGGACAGATAAACAAAGAATTAAAAGGGGAGAGGCAAAGATCAAACCGAGAAGCGCGCCCTGTTTAGCTAATCTTTCCAGCGCCTGAAGTTCCCCTTGATGGTAAAGATGTGCAAATCGAGGCGGAAATATCGCATCAATAACAACCAAAATAAAGCCTATTAATACTGCTAATTGTTGAGCCGATTTAAACAAACCCAGCTCGGCGTTAGTCAGCAAAAGGCCAGCTATCATAACACCTAAAACAGACTGCATAAATCCAGCTAAGCCAGTCACAAAAAAGGCCCTCGATGTTGTCATAAACCGCGCATATGAAACCGGGGCCGGATCTTTACGTAACGATAAGCTGCCACCTCGTTCGACGAGGGAATTATTAGTCGAATTACGAAACCAAAATATAATCTTAAAAACACCGTGAATAGCGACAAACCAAGCAGCTATAGAGTATGAATAGCCCAATATTGCTAAATCTGGCGACGGGTATAGCCATTTGAACATTAAGAGTATGGAACATGCCAGCAAAGATATCAGCCCATTCTCCATCAGGCTCGCTGTCGCGGGCTTTCGAACACCTTTAAAAAAACCGGAAAGAGCAAAACTTAATGTATAAGCCGGAGCAGCTATAGATATACCGACTAGAACCGAAGACAAGCCGGGAGCGCTAAATACTTCCTCCAAATAAAAGCGAAATAAGTATAAAAGAAGTGAGGCGCAACAACTAAGTGACAAGCACCACTTTACTGCCCAGAGTAAATATGTCTTTGCGAATGGCGAATCAATGTCGCTACCTACGAAACGCATTAGCGCGTTATCCATACCGAGCCGGCACAGCACTCCAATGCCCAGTAATATTCCATAAGCAAGAGCGTAAACACCCACGCCGGACGGCCCGAATAAACGGCCTATTATTAACGCAAATGCTAATGCTCCGGTCGCGGCCACTAATCGAACGCAAAAGGTACGAAGCAAGTCCTTACCAAGCTGGCTTTTTATACGATTCTTGAGCAACTGGATAAAAAACAAAACATCAAAACTCTGGGAGTAGGGAATAAAATCAGCTTCTGAACGAACGGGCCATCAAATTCAATATTAAAATTGACCGAATAACTAATATGTCAAGGGAACTATCTATCAAATACCACCTGACTGAGCTTAATAAAGTCACTATCGACCGAGGCAAAATACTGTCAGGGAGTCACTCGCGATCTTTGGTTCCTGTAAATCGGGGCATAGTGGGTTGGTCGCCGTGGCCTACGCCATTACGCTTAACAATCCGAAACAATGTTAGAATGCATATCTTTAAGTCTAAAAAAAAACTTCTATTTTCAACATACCAGATATCAAGCTCAAACTTTTCCTCCCAAGCTAATGAATTCCGGCCATTAATCTGTGCCCAGCCAGTAATGCCGGGCCGCACATCGTGGCGCCGAGCCTGCCTCTGATTATAGAGTGGAAGATAATCGACCAAAAGAGGTCTTGGGCCGACAAGGCTCATGTCCCCTTTTATAACATTAAACAACTCCGGCAACTCATCAAGGCTAGAGTCACGTAAGAAGCGACCGAAAGGCGTTAGACGTTCACTGTCTGGCAGCAGCTCACCCGACGCACCGGTGTCATATGTCATAGTGCGAAACTTTATCATTTTAAATACCACACCTTTATGCCCGGGGCGAGCTTGGAAAAAAAAAACCGGAGAGCCGAGAGTTAAACGCGAAATTATTATCAGGACCAGAAAGAAAGGTGAAATCAAAAGCAGGAGAGAGCCGGATGCTAATAGATCGAAAAGACGCTTCAACATTATGTTCTCCGGAAAAAACACTCATCAAGAAGGACCGCCAGTTTGTCCGCTAGCGACTGATAACTGTATCTCTCACTGACATGTCGCAGGGCGCGTTGACCAAGATCTTTCCTCGCATCTAGTGGTAACTGCGCTAGCTCCAGCATTGCCTTCGCCAATAGATCAGGTTTCTCGGCAGGCACAGAAAACCCGCACTCGGCTTCGCGAACAGGATCATTCGCAGCGTTAGAAGCGATCAGTATCGGCCTTGCTCCTGCCATGTAATCAAAAATCTTATTCATGCTGATACCGAATCGATAAAGCTCAGGCAAATCCAAAAGTGCCAATATAAAAGCGTCCGACTCTGCTGCAACGAAGGGCAAACTACTTTTAGCGACTGAAGACTCGAAGCTTAGCCATTCCGAAGACAGGCCGGTTTCTTTTGCCACATCAATGAGGGATTCTTTTAGAGGTCCATCACCGATTAAACGAACTCTTAAAGGTGGCGGTCCGTCATTGTATCTCTCTTTTATGATACGTAATGCTTCAATGATAGTTATTAACGAATTTGCCTGACCATGGGCACCAAAGTACATGAAGGTGAACGGCTCGTTATTCGGCTCAGGAAAAGCAGGGAAACTTTTTACATCCGAACCGTTTGATATCCATTCGATTTTATCCTTTGGAATACCAAGATTTGAAATATACCCAGCCGCGCCGGGCATAAGTACGACAATTTTTCTCGCGCGCTGATACAAAAATTTTTCTAAAGCATAAAAAAACCTAGCGAGCATACTTTTAGAGGTCAGATGCCCCATGTCGACTAGGGTTTGTGGCCAAAGATCTCTAACCTCGAAAACAAAAGGCACACGATAGATAATAGAAAGAGCCCAAGCTGACAATGCTGAAAATGGGTGGACACTCGATCCAAGTATTAGATCAGGTTTTGGTAATTCCTTTCTTATTTTTGGTTTGAGAACACTAAGAGAGTACGACAACATTCCTAAGATACGATCTCGACCATTCCCGGAATAGCTCGGCCCACGAAGCCATAGATAATCAACACCTTGAACGGTTTGAAATCTGGTAGATTCTCCTAGTGAAAGCCTCTGCTTACCACTCGGATGTTCGACACTTGAAGCGATAAGTATAGTCTTCCAGCCGCTACGAGCTAAATGCTTTGCGAGATAAAAATGTCTTGCACCACTAGTACCATTAGGAGTTTCCGCGTAGTGATTCAATATCCAAACGACTTTCATACTTTAGCCAAAAGATGCTGATAAAGAGCAATAAGCTTCGGCTCGGACGCAGCCTCCCAGTTGAGCTCTTCAAGAATTTTTTTATAGGCAATCGCAGACATCCGTTCCTGTAAATTTTTACTTTCGAGAAGCTTGAGCACGGCGTGGGCATAGTCGGTTTGATTATCCCCCTTTACCAGCAAAACCTCTCCTTGTCGGAATTGACTCTCTAACTCCGGGAAACTACTAGAGACTACAGGAAGCCCTGCCGCAATATACTCATAGACTTTCATAGGGATTGCAACTTTAAATCTTGGTTTCATGGGATGGTAATTAAAACCCACACGAGCTTGGCTGAGAATTTTAAAAACCTCAAGATGCGGAACCTTCTCGTGGAAAAAGATAGAATCTTTTAAAGATCTAGAAAGCCGTTGATCTTTAATCCAAGCCACCGTCTGCGCAGGCATACCAAGCAGTAAAAACTTACTATTGGGTCTTTCTTTTAGTATAATTTCAAACATCTTTATTAATTCCGCCGCCCTCATTAGAGAAATACTGCCCATAAAGACAACGTCATATTCTTTTTTTGTATACGACTGAAATTGCTCGCCCCGAGAGGCTTTTGATATCGTTTCGCGCCCCAGAAAGTTTACCAAAACCAAACGTTTATCATGTCCCGCTACCGCATCGGAAAGAGATAAGGTAGGAAAAACCAGAGCATTAAAAATGAGAGACGGAACCCTTTCTAAAATAATACGCAGCATGAATTTATGCATTTGATTAAGCAACCTGATCTTGGACTCCAATGATTTTATTTCTAAATAATGCTCATGCACATCATAAATTACTTTTTTACCCATAAGACGAAGCAATACGGCCACAGGTATAATTTCAGGATCATGAAAATGTACTATCTTTGGGTTTAGCCTAATAACGACAAACAAAGCCATAAAAGGAGAAAAAAGTAATCGAAAGACTTTATTTGATGGCTTTCGTAAAGGAAAAATCGGTATTCCATCCCGAACATCTTTAGCGAAATGAGGGCCAACTACGGCTGCTTTTAATCCGTGTTTATGTAAAGAAGCACATTCTTTATAAAAGATCCGCGCATCAATAGCCTGATGGACAGTAGTAACGTGCACAACGTCTAATTTAGACATCAGTTTTCCCTATACGATTATTTTCTTTGAACGCCATTCCCACAAGATAAAATAAGCCACCCATAGTAAACCAAGAGGAGAAAACCGATCCGCTTTTAATAGATATTATGAAGAAGAATAAAATTACCGGCACCATAACATTCTCGCCTATGGACTGCTCTTTGTATTTCAAAAGGCCCCGCCACGCTAAAAAAACCAGCAAAAATGTAAACGGCAATCCCACTACAACAAACATTTCTAAAAAAATATTGTGGGGGTAGAGGCTGGGTGGATAATTAAAGTAGTCTTGAAAATAACCAAATCCGCATCCAAATAGCAAACAGTTCGGGCGCTCACTCAATATTTCATAAACATTAAGAGCCAGAACGTCTCTCATTCCGAGCGAAGACTGAAGAAACTGCAGGCGTCGAACGATGCTATAGTCACTGGATACCACCTCCCAGTTAGTACCCGCTAAAATTAATATTACAACTCCTGCCGATATAATAAGATAAAATTTATTTCTTAAGTAACAAACAAAACCCAAAACTATAAAAGCCGCCAAAAAATCGCCTCTGCCTCCGCCAAGAGCAGACAAAGAGAGGAATACGACTGAAAGAAACAATAGCGAGCCACTTTGTATTTTTGTAATTGGCTTTAAAAAAAAACACATATACATGCTAATTATCGCTGCAAGCCCGTAAAACTTTGAAACTGATTGACTGTAATTTACGTCAATGCCCGCTTCATTTAGTTTCCTACTAAAGACAAATTTTGGCACCCCGTCTACAACAAGACCGCCCATAATATAAGTCATTATCAGAATAAGAAGAGCACTCACAACGAAAATCAAACCAAAACTAGTTGGAAAATAAGTACCTTTATGTTCTCCGATCAGATACAGAAAAACAACGGCCAAAAAAATCCCAATCACAGCTTCGAAGCCAATATCTGGAGCACCAAGATTAATGCTCGAAACAAAAAAACCATAAGTGTAGAAAAAAGCAATAGCGAAAACCGCAATAAAGGTACTTTTATTCTTGGCCGCGTTTTTTTTGTAAGCAAATAAAAAAACAAGACATGCAGATAACATGACGCCAGTAATAACTCTAACTGCCGAAAGCACTTCGTAGCTTGAATTGGTGGTGGCTGCCCATACTACGGTCGACATAAGTAAGAATACAATCAAACAGATACTATTAAGATTGTCGTAACCGATCTTAGTAGTCATTATTTATCACCATGCTCTTTAATAACGATCTTATGCTTGGCTTTGTTGGTTAAAAATTCAGATGCTGGCTTAAACTCTATTTCAACTTGGCAATCTGGGCCAAGTCGCTTTTCAAGGTAATCTCTCAAAAAATCACAGACTGCAAGTCTGTCATCCGCAAAGAACCGTAATGTATAATTTCTACGGTCGGCCCTTTGAATCAAAGTATATGGCGGCAGCCGCTTAAACCGGTTAGAAATATCCGTCCGTAAACTCACCGGAACAATGGGCTCGCCATTAGAAGCCGTGATTATATCATCTACACGCCCTAATACGCCTTGCAATCTGGGCCAGGTACGGCCACATCCGCATGCTTCATAAGTTATCCGTGTAGCCAAGTCGCCCGTTCTGTACCGGATAATAGGCATTACATCGTTTAACAACGAAGTGGCCACAACTTCGTTTCCTATATGTCCAGTATCTATGAGCTCGGTAATACCAATTATGGGGTGAAGGTGGTAGCCGTTTTGTTCTGCACACTCACTGCCAGCGATACACGCTTCCCCCATGCCATAAGTTGCAAAGACATTAGCATTAAACGCATCTTGTATGTTATCCCTTTGATCATCCGATAGGTTCTCACCTGTGACGCTTACCATTGGCACTTTAGGCAAAGAAATATTACGCCGATTAGCGAGATCAACTAAATAATTAATAGCGGATGGGTGGCCCTGAAGAAGTTTGGGCGCAAAAAGTGACAAAGAATCGACATATTTATTGATATTATTCGGGCCTAAAGAATGTATCCCTAGTAGTAGCTGCTTCTCGAAATGGTTCATGTAGCAAGTGCCGCGCTGCCGCCTTCCTAAATAGCGACCTCCAAGAGTCGCTCTCTTCTCAAGTGGGGCGTAACCGTGCCAGCTATAAAACTGATACAACATCGCATATACTTGATGATAGACTAATTCTTTCGGTTGCCGATAAGTTACAGGCCGACCTGTTGTGCCACTACTGCTTCTATCTAAGTACTTTTTTGTGCTTCCAGGAACAATCATATCGTCAAAATTTTGCTCAATGTCTTTCCTGCTAAGTAGGGGGAAGCGCCGCAAATCGGATATTGAAATTTTTTTGCCTGGATCAATGTTTTCTCGATCCATCACTCTCTTATAATAAGGCGTTTGGTAGGCTAATGAAATTATTCTCTGTAACTTATCTGTTTGTTGTGCGTATATATTATCCTGGCTTGCATCTTCTAATCGTAACCAATCACGCATTTGCTCTTTCATGGCGCGCGAGTATCGGTTGTATCGATAGTTTGCGCCCGCCGCATTTACCAAAACTGACATTAACGGCGATGGCATTAAGTCCAAGAACTTATTTATATTCATCAAACTTTACCGTTTAAATTTAGTCTTGGAAGAGCGAAACCCAGAAACCAGTATTTTCATTTTTACCTTATCAAATCGTTTTATTTTTCTTAACACCGATAAAATACCGCCCCGCTTAAAGTCATTGAGGAAACTATGCAAAAGCCTCTTATAAGGATTGCCAAACCATTCCTGATACAAGTCATCCGACTCGCCGGTTGAAATCTTTTCCGATAGCCAAGCCAGTTTTTGTAGCATCTTATATCGCTGACCTTCGTTGGCAACTTCTAGTCTTAAGTCTTGGCGTCTTAAGATCGGTAGAACTTCAAACTTCGATAGATCTTTTAAAGAGTGAACCTTCAATATCAAGCTTTCATTTCTTCCATTCTCAAACTTATCGAATATAAAATCACCCAGGCTAAAAAACCCTAGCGCGTTATCAGTTTGCATATAGCCTTGGACCAGGTGCGGATGATGACCAACAATAAGATTGGCCCCACTACTAAACAATTCCCGAAACAACGACCTCGTAGCAGGCGAGGGATGTTGATAGTCACCTCCGCCAGCATGAAGGTTAATAACTACAAATCTACCTTTTCCACTTTCTGCACTCACAGCTTCACGAAATAATGCATCGGGCTTAGAAACCACATATTTACGCTCACCATTATGCGGATTCCCAACTGTGGTTGTTCCAAATACAGCCACTTCTAAATCTTTGACTTGAAAATACTGAGGATTATTGGCTTCATAGACGGTTCTTCCGACACCAACCGTCTTTACTCCATACTCTTTTAAAAATTCTAAGGTGGTGTCTATACCGACATCTTTAAAATCGAAAACATGATTATTCGCTAAGCTTACTAGATCAAAATGCTTCAACACCTTACGCGCTTCATGGGGTTTAGAAAAAAAATGACTGTAAGCCAAACTATTCTTTTCTCGAAACTGGCCAAGCAAGCATTCCAAGTTACCCATTACGATATCCGCTCGCAGAATATTTTCTGCTTCGAGACATGACATAAGTTTCGAATAATCGTTGCACTTCTCTGCCACGCCTCGTCCCAGCATTATATCTCCGACGGCCACTATCTCCGGCATCTTGCCTCCATCAAAATGCATCGTTAAAGTTCCGAACTACAACGCCACTATCGCTAAAGGCCTGTTTAAGTTGTTCGCTTGTCAGAACATTCACCTCATCTTTTCTCTGTTCGACATAAGTAGCATTAGACCTCAGTTCCTCGTCAGGAAAGCCCGGGTGGCAATATATTTCAGATGTACCCTCTTTGAGAGTTCTAGCAAGCATGACCCAAAAATGGCTCATACTTTTATGGCTATCATCCACGTAACCTGGCGTTATTAGACGGTCCGCAGCGCGGAACCCCATCCGCTCTGCCTGTTTTGTCCTTAACCTTCCACCTAGATGGGTAACGATGCGCTTGGGATTCTTTATGTAGTATTGCAACGCTACAGTATTGCTGATAGGAC
>CAXBKC010000131.1:0-8953 GCA_963975615.1 uncultured Oleiphilus sp. | reverse complement strand
AAGTGGGTTATTTAGCGCAGGACTTACCGGATGCGAATGAAGCAACCGTATACGATATTGTGTCTGATGGCTTGGCCGAAGTAGGGGAGCTATTGAAAGAGTATCACCACCTAACTATGGGTGATTTTGACGAAGCTAGTATGAATAAATTAGCCATTGTTCAAGATAAGCTTGAAGCGAAAGATGGATGGAGTTTTGGTCAAAAGATAGATGCTATTATTGAAGCACTTGATCTACCCGCTGATACGCCTATGAAATCTCTATCCGGTGGTTGGCGTCGAAGAGTCGCGATGGCGCGCGTATTGGTTAGTGAACCAGATTTGTTACTATTAGACGAACCAACTAACCACTTAGATATTCCTACGATTTTTTGGCTAGAGAAACAGCTCGAATCATTTCGTGGCGCACTCATGCTTGTCACGCACGATAGAGCGTTTCTACAACGAATGTCTACCTCCATACTTGAGATAGATCGTGGTAACTTTCGCTTCTGGGAAGGTACTTATCAAGGCTTTTTGGCGCTTCAGGCTGAACAATTAGCGGCTGAAGAAACGGCTAACAATCTATTTGATAAGAAATTAGCTCAAGAAGAGATATGGATTAGACAAGGCGTTAAAGCCCGTCGTACTCGTAACGAAGGTCGAGTACGTGATTTAAAGAAAATGCGAGATGAGCGTAGCCAACGACGTGAACGTCAAGGCAAAGCTAATTTTGCTGTCGAAAGTGCAAGTCGTTCCGGAAAAATTGTTGTAGAAGTTGAAAATTTATCGAAAACCTACGACGGTCAAAGAATTGTTAAAGATTTCTCTACTGTTATTATGCGCGGAGATCGTATTGGATTTATCGGTGCCAACGGTATGGGTAAATCGACGCTTCTCAAGTTACTTTTGGGGCAAATTGAACCCGATGAAGGTAGCGTGAAAATTGGTACCAAGATGGAGCTTGCTTATTTTGACCAGTTGCGGGATCAGCTAGATCTCAACAAAACTGTAATCGAAAATATGGCTGAAGGTAGAGAGTTTATTAATATCAATGGCCGCGATCGCCATGTGATTAGCTACCTGCAAGACTTTATGTTCACGCCAGACCGAACACGACAACCCGTTAAAGCTCTTTCTGGTGGTGAACAAAATCGTTTAATTCTGGCGCGCTTATTTAGCAAACCAGCAAACATTCTAGTATTGGATGAGCCGACCAACGATCTTGATATGGAAACCTTAGAGCTGCTAGAAGAAATATTACTAGAGTTTGATGGCACGATATTATTGGTCAGCCACGATAGAGAATTTCTCGATAACGTGGTTACTAGCTGTATCGTCTTTGAAGGCGACGGTGTCGTGAATGAATATGTCGGTGGTTATGCAGGCAGCCTGCCTTCACTCAATAAAAAATTATTGGCTGATAAGTAGACCAGCACTTAATTTATCTAAATAGAAGAATAGATTTACGCTATTTATGAGTAGGGTAAATCTATTCTTATTTCAAGCATTTAGCTTCGAAATGTACCCTTGTTGTCAATTTTGTCAATCGATACTTATAATATCTTCCAGTTTTATTGTTGTTGATTTAAGCCATATTTTTTTTCAGAAAAACTTGACTTGTGCCTTGGACATAGGAGTATGTTACAGATTATAACAAGTGCTAGTTGTAAATTATTATAATAAACAAAAGTAACTAGGATATATTCTTATGCAGCATACGCTAAGAAAAAATGCGCCCATCATATTGTTATTTATACTCAACGGTTTTAGCTCGAAAGTTCTCTCTTTCGAGTTATTGTCTGAAGGCGCTATGGGCTCTGTCTCAGCGTCCACTAATTTTGAAGTTTTTGTAAATGATTCAGCTAGTTTATCCGTTGACGAAGACCATGAAAAACTCCCTTTTGAAACTAATGTAACTATTGAAGAACAAGATACTCAAGAAGTTTCAGTTGACCTTAATTTTGCTTTGGTAGAACAAGTAGAAGGTTGGGCAATTAAATTAAGAGAGAAAGAAAATTCAAACTTTGAAGTTGGCGTAATAAATGATTTGCCATCAGCTTATTTTGATACCTCAAAAGTTACGTTAGATCAGGGAAACGAACAGATACAAGGCCTTTCAGTTGTGGGCGGTGGAGAGGATAACTATCAATTTGGAAGAGTAACGCAGACAGCTAATCTCCTTAAATCAACGAAAAATTCAGCCAGCTATGAACTTGAGAGTTTTGTTGAGCGTGCTGCAACATTAATCAATCCTTTTCAGCAGCAACAGTCATTAGGAAGTACTTATTTATCAAATATAAATAGTGTCAGTATTATTACCACAACTGCTAGATAGACCAATAAGTAAAAAGTCTAGCCACAATGGGCTAACAACTTCTAATATTAGATCCATATTGCTGACGAATGATGGAAATTCCATCGTTTATTGGCCTATTAAAGCACCCTCGAATACCCAGCAATATTCATAGAGAATAAAAAGAAACATACCCAACCAATCCTTGTACCAACGACAAAAACAAGGTTCAGCAGGCGACACTTTGTACAAGGCCTAGCGACCAGTGGATTGCTTGCCGCTTTGCCTAGATTAATATATGCCGACAAGCGCTATGAATCATCGCGATTGGGGGAAACGCCTGTCCTTAGTGGGCGTGAAATTGAATTGGAAATTTCGAGAACACAAGTCAATTTTACCAGTAACTCGCGCATGGCAACTACCATTAATGGCTCTATTCCTGCTCCCACACTACGCCTGCGCGAAGGTGATGAGGTCACCATCAGAGTGACTAATCGTCTTTCGGTTGACAGTTCCATCCATTGGCACGGGATTATCTTGCCATATCAAATGGACGGTGTGCCGGGCATAAGTTTTAAAGGAATGCCGCCGGGCGAGACCTTTACCTACCAATTTACATTGCAGCAAAGCGGCACCTATTGGTATCACTCCCACAGTGGTTTTCAAGAGGTGACCGGCATGTACGGAGCACTGATTATTGAGCCCCGTGCAGGAGAGCCCGATCGTGCGGACAAGGATTACGTTGTGCAACTTTCTGACTGGACCGATGAAGATACAATGCATGCATTCAGGGAACTGAAAGTTTAAAGTGATGTCTACAACCTTAATCAGCCAACCTTTGCTGACTTCGCTAGCGATGTTTCGTCTCTGGGTTTTATAAAAGCTCTGGATAAGCGGAAAATGTGGAACCAAATGCGGATGAGCCCAACCGATCTAGCAGACCTATCAGCCTCAACATTTACATATCTGATGAATGGAACCACCGCAGCTGGCAACTGGATATCACTGTCTACCTGAGAGAAAGTGGACATACAGCGCTGACCTTAGAAGCTGAATACGAGCTACTTTTAACGAAAAAACTCATCTTGCAACCTCGGGAAGAAATGGCGCTTTACGGAAAAGGAGATTCTGAAAATGGTCTTGGTAGCGGACTAGCAGAAGCATCATTGAGGCTACGACTGCGCTATGAAGTCACCCGGCAGTTTGCTCCAGGAATGGTCTGGCGCCTTTGGCGGTACTGCCGATGCAGTTAAGTCTACTGGCAATGAAGCTTATGATACCTATTTAGTCACAGGCTTACGGTTTGGTTTTAGCTTTAAGGTGGCGGCCCAGTCGATAAATCGAAACAATATGCAACATAGACAACAAATAGACCCGCTTGTACCTGAAGGCAGTGTTTAAGGCTTTTGAGACGTCGAAATTGTAAACAAGTTATCCCAATCTCGTAACCAAAAAAGCGCAATACACGCCGCTAACATCAGCCAAGCTGCAAAAAGTAGTAAGTTATTAAACGGATAGAAATACTGATTCGACGCAGAAAACGTCGAAACACTGTGAAATAAAAGAACCTCACCATAGGTCCACTTACGCCAAAGGCCTGCCAGAAAAGCAAGAAGCAAAATTAATTCTAGTATGGCAACTAAAATGAAGACAGAACTTTTTAGACCTTCAAAACCATAAAAATACTCAAATACCTTATCAGCATGTGCTGGGTTAATTATTTTATCCAATGTCCACATTAACATGACTAAAAAACCCCAATTCTTAGTACGAATCAAGAATTCGAAATTAAAATAATTGATGAATTACCTGGATCCACTTTTGATTTTTCTGAACCTAATAATCAAACCGATATCATTGGTATAGAGCAAGTCTCAATAGCAGGTAAGGAAAATGCCTACGCGTTCGGTCGAGTCAATCAGACATCAACATTAATTCACACAAGTGAAAACTCAGCCACCTTTAAAGTGGAATGTCATGTAGAGCGTGCTGCAACAATCAATGCTAACCCTTTTCAGAAAGATCATTCATTAGGTAGTACAAATATTACGGATCTAAATAGTACCAGTACGATCACAAGCCAAGTGCGTTAGAACGTATGGCAATGAATATGAATTTTTCAAATGAAAAGACAAAACTTTATGAATGAATAATTCCATTACTCTTATTAATTAACAAGCTTGACCTATGTCTTGGACATAGGTGTACTTTTTCATCAAGAGTCTGATTTAAATCAAGTAGAAGGTTCATTTGGTTATGATACAGTCATTTAAGCAAAGATAAGGAACTTCGCCTAAACACAGTAAGCCATGAGGATTCAATTTCATGAGAGTCAATCAAGTTGCTAAATTATTGAATGTAACACCTGACACCATCAGATTTTATACACGAAATAAAATACTTCAGCCAAGGAGTGAATCAACAGGCTATAGAGATTATTCAGAAAAGGAAGTTAATCGTTTAATGTTTGTACTTAGTGCAAGGCAGTTAGGCTTCTCTGTTGCGGATATTAAATAAAAAATTCGATGCCTTCAATTAAATGTTGCTGGCGTGCCATTCGTCGCAGGTGTGCTATATCCATTTTTTGGACTGCTCTTAAGCCCTTAATTGCAGCCGCCGCCATGGCTTTTTCATCGATGACAGTTGTCACTAATGCCAACCGATTACGTTTCTTTAAAGCGCAAGAATATTAACTGTAGCTTTAATTAGTAGAACAATATTAGGAGAATAATATGTTGTTTATAAATTTAGCCGGTTTCGTCTTAATTGCATTAATCGTCTGGTGGTTCTGGCTATATAAACCTCAAGAAACTGAATTAAGCGAAGCTGGTCTAGTTATCACTGTAGAAAACGGCACGTACTCTCCTGCACGAATTAAAGTACCAGCGGGTAGCCCTGTCGAAATCAAATTTATTCGTAAGGATCCTTCACCCTGTTCTGAGACATTACTTATCCCAGATTTGCAAGTGAGTGACACACTTCCACTTAACAAGGTGAAGAGTATTCAGTTACCCGCCTTATCTGCTGGTGAATATGCTTTTCATTGTCAAATGCAAATGTATCGTGGACAAATAACAGCTTATTAGGAGAGAGATATGAATTCGCAAAAAAAATCATTTTGGTTTACACCGAAAGGCTTAGGGGCATTAGGTCTTATTGCTGCGGCGACCTATTTTCTTTTAATCGAGCACCAAGAACATGTTTGGCAATATTTACCCTTCATGATTTTGTTGGCTTGCCCACTCATACATATTTTTATGCATGGAGGTCATGGAGGTCATGGAGGTCATGGAGGTCATGGAGGTCATGGAGGTCATGGTCAGCATGCTGAGGAAGAAAAAGAAGAGCAAAGTAAAGACGATTATCAGAGAGGTCTTGAGGATGGACGAAAACAAAATAATCATCATTCTCACCATTAACTAATTCTTATAACAAATAAAGGAGAAATACTATGCATGGCGAATCTGCCTATGGCCTCTGGACGCTAGTCTTCCTTAATTCAGCCATTTTTATATTCTTTGTTTTCAGCTTTGCTAAACCTCAAACCAAAACAGATTGGCGTAGTTTTGGCGCATTCTCTGCATTTATTATTGCCTTATTTACAGAGATGTATGGCTTTCCTTTAACGATTTATTTCCTTTCGGGATGGTTAGCTGAAAAGTATCCAGGCGTCGATTTCTTATCTCATGAGAATGGTCACTTACTGCATACGCTCTTTGGTTTTGAAGGTAATGCGCATTTTGATCCTTTACATATCGCAAGCAATATCATCATTGTTTTGGGGTTCTTTTTGCTGTCAGCCTCTTGGAATGTCTTACATAAAGCGCAGCAAACCCGATCATTAGCGACAACAGGTTGGTATTCTCGTTGCAGACACCCTCAATATATAGCCTTCATCATGATTATGTTTGGCTTCCTATTGCAGTGGCCGACCATACCCACGCTTGTGATGTTTCCCATATTAGTTGTTGTTTATGTGCGTCTAGCAAAACGCGAAGAGAATGTTGCTATAGACGATTTTGGTGAAGAATATCGCCGCTATATGCAGATCACACCAGCTTGGATACCTAAATTTAATCAAGCGATCCCTCAAGTATAAGTAATACACGAAAACTAAGATCAAAGCGGGAGTGTGAGAAATGACTAAAAAAGAACATCGTTTAGGGGTGTCAGAGCTTAATTTAGTGGTGCGCCACCTAAAACTAGAACCGACTGAACATCAAAAACTTCCAGATGCCATAACAGAAATTGATCAAATATATGGCCTAGATTCTATTTCATTTGATGAGAAATCTCATGTATTGAATTTGGCATACGATGCTTCACGAATTTGTTTGGATGGCATAGAGGATGTACTTAAGCGGCATGATATTGAAATCAGCAATGGTTGGTGGTCACACTTTAAAGAGGATTACTATAAGTTTGTTGATCAAAATATTAAAGACAATGCAAAGCATCAACCTTGGAGTTGTCACAACCGACCACCTGAAAAATAGGTGATTATTAGTAAAAAATACTGCATTTGTTAATTTTGTATCGGCTTATCGCGATGCTTTCACTCAGATGCAAACCCTAACATGACAGGTAACTGAATCATGGAAATAGAAACATTAAAAGACATTTTAAATTGGACTCAGAAATTTCATCAACATCTTAATCATTGTTTAACTCACTGTGCTGATGAAAATATGAATGAGCGATCACAGATGCTCCTTACGTATCTAGCTGACCACGAGAAGACTCTTTCTAAAGTCATTGAAGGATTTTTAGTATCTGGTCAGGAACATGCTTTAAATACGTGGAGTTACGAATATGTCAACAAGCAGCCCATCGTTCAACATGTGCATTGCGATGCGCCATTTGCTGCACTTGATTCCCGTCAAATTATTGATGTGATTGTCGATCAGCATCAACAGGTAATAGAACTATATCGTTATCTATCAACAAGGGCAGATATACCTTCTGCTAAAGAGTTGCTTGAGTCTTTAAAATCTCTTGAGGAACATGAAATTATGAGAATGGTTCATTCGGCCAATCGATTAGAAGATATGTAGAGTTTTCCAATATATTGAGAAACTCACTTGAACAGTAATACCATATCTAAAAATACAAAAGAGTTTATTAGATAATAAGAAGCGAGGCATCATTTAATATAGTTAAGACTGTGACCTAAACAATATTGATAATTTGTCTAAATATAAAGGATGCCACTAAGGTTTAAAGTATATACAAACGCACCCTGTTTTTTACGAAATTATAAAGGAGAATAAAATGGAAATATCGATACTTACAAGATGGAAAGCAAGTCCGGTTGTTACTAGCTCTCTATTAATCATCTTGCTTACTTTACCTTGGCTAAGTGGTTGCGGGATCAATAATATCCCAACATATGATGAACAGGCAAAAGCAACATGGGCACAAGTGGAAAATCAATATCAACGCAGAGCCGACCTCGTACCCAATCTTGTGGCGACAGTAAAAGGCTACGCGGCTCATGAAAAAGACACGCTAATGGCCGTCACTGAAGCCAGAGCTAAAGTTGGCTCTATCCAATTAGGCAAGGATGTACTTAATAACCCACAGTTATTGCAGAAATTTCAAGCAGCACAAGGTGAGTTGAGTTCTGCCTTGCAAAGACTGATGGTCGTTGTTGAGCGTTATCCTGATCTAAAAGCCAATCAAAACTTTTTAGCACTTCAATCTCAACTCGAAGGAACTGAAAACAGAATCAGTGTAGCAAGACGAGATTTTATCCAATCAGTCGGCAAATACAATACCGAAATTAGAACATTTCCTGGGCGTATCTGGCATTCGATTCTCTATAGTGATATGCCAATTCGGGAGAATTACGAAGCGACTAGCCAGGATGCCGAAAGCGCACCCGTGGTAAATTTCGATGGGTAATTTAAAGCGTACTGTTATGGTTCTGGTGTTATTGCTATCTAGTCTTGCATTAATGGCAGAAACAAACTCTTTATCGTTTCCAAAGCTCACCGGTCGAGTAGTCGATCAAGTGGGCTTACTCGATAAAAATGTCGCGCGAGAACTCGAAACGAAGCTGCAAGCACACGAAACTGCATCAAAGAATCAAGTCGTTGTTGTGATTCTTAAAGATCTGCAAGAGATAAGCATAGAAGAATATGCATATCAGCTTGGCAGGACTTGGGGTATTGGACAGAAAGGTGAAAACAATGGTGTCATCATGTTGGTCGTGCCGAGTGTGCGTAAGGTACGTATTGAGGTCGGTTACGGCCTAGAAGGCACTCTCACCGATGCCCTTTCTAATAATATTATTCAGACCGTGATACTGCCTTTGTTTCGCACAGGTAATTTTGAAAAAGGTATTGCAGAAGGTACTGAGGCTATTATTCAAGTCTTAGGAGGACAATATCAATTTAATACCCCTAAAAAACAAACAGAAGAACCTCCTCCATGGTGGTTTATTTTCTTTCTTCCGCTGATATTTTTACGACGTTTTGTAGGAAGAGGTTTTTATGGGTATCACGGTCATCATGGTGGGTCTCATCGAGGCGGCGGTGGTTTTAGTGGTGGCGGCGGAAGTTTTGGTGGCGGTGGCGCCTCGGGAGGTTGGTAATGAAGTTTACAAAACAATTACAAGAGCAGGTCGCTCATGCTATAGGTGAAATTGAACAACAAACCGATGCAGAAGTAGTGTGTG